>SVQP01000041.1 GCA_015065285.1 Oscillospiraceae bacterium
TTCGTCTATGGTCTGGCACTATGTAGTGCAGGGTGTTTTTTCGTTATTCTACTCCAATTCGCTTGGATAAATCCGTCATAGCGTACACAAATCGGGTGGTGGGTGTCAATGTTGTCAGCGTCGGGTCACCCTCTCTGATGCGCATGGTGCGTCTGATCTCCTTGGGGATGACCACGCGTCCGAGGTCATCAATTCTTCTCACAATACCGGTTGCTTTCATATATATAAAATCTCCTTGTTTTACAGATTTGTACTGCTAGTATCTGCAAATGGTGGGTATTTATACTTCACAGGTTGATTTTTTGCGCTTGCCATGATATAATGAAAAAAACATTGGAGAAACCACGTCATGCCGCATCAGAAATGCAAGCGTGCCCATCATCCATGATAGATTCAGAGATCATATGAATCAAAAAATGACTGTTAAAGCAAAAAACGGTAAGATTGTTTTCTGTATTCTTTCGGGAAACGAAACATTGAGGACACAGATCATACACCCGTTTTGCAGTGGATTGACGCAGAGTAATCCTGATACAGACGGTTCGCCATATCCACAGATCTATAAGAGGCTCATATGCAAATGAAAAACAAGCAACTCGCAGGATATGCCTGCGCCATACTCAGTGCAGTCATCTACGGCTGCATGCCGCTCATGGCAAATTACATTTATGCAGACGGAGTCAACGCGCTCACACTTTCTCTGTTGCGCAATCTGCTCGCACTCCCCAGCCTTGCCATTCTTGCGCTTTTGCAAAAGAAAACCCTCAAATGTGCCCCTCGCGTACTGCTTCCGCTGGGACTGCCCGCGCTGTTTGGCGGCGTGCTGACCCCCGTGCTGCTGTTTGGCTCGTATGCGCTGATTCCCTCCGGCACGGCAACCGTATTTCATTTTGCATACCCCTGCATTGTGCTGTTGATCGGGCTGATCTTTTTGCGCAAAAAGTTTTCTGCAAGCACGCTGATCAGCGTATTGATCTGCTTTGTAGGTATTCTGCTCTTTTACGACCCAAGTCAAGCACTTGATCCGATCGGCGCTGCACTTGCGCTCGGCTCAGCTCTGGCTTTTGCCATTTACGTGGTGCTGCTGCCGCGTTTTCAGACCGAGCAGTTTTCCGGCTTTCTCTTCTGCTTTTATTTTGCACTGTGGAGCAGTGTGATCCTGCTTGTCATCTGCCTTGCCACAGGGCAGCTTTGCCTGCCCTCTTCCCTTCTTGGCTGGGGGCTGTGCCTTTTGTTTGCCACCTCGGTGACAACAGGCGCGGTGGTGCTGTTTCAGCAGGGTGCACTACTCATAGGCGGTGAAAAAGCTTCTATTCTCAGCTCGCTGGAGCCTATTACCGGTGTGGTGATCGGCATTGCGCTTTTGCAAGACCCCGCAAAGCCGCTTGTACTGATCGGCTCTGCGCTGGTCATCGCATCCAGCATTCTGATTGCAGTAACCGATCTGAGAGCAAAGCACAAATAAGATGTGCGGCAAGCCTGCTGGCTTGCCGCATTTTTTATTTTCTGTAAAAGCTGTTGCCGCCGATGAACTCGCGCACAAGGCTTGTGGGCGGAATTTCATCATCCACATCGGCAGCATGAATAAAGTTGAGCACCTTGACAATGGCGCGTACCTCTTCGTAGTATTCGTCATCCGGCTCGACCGCCACCAAAAGCGGGAAAATGTGCTTTTTGAGCACCGAGAGCTCATAGAGCGTGGAGCTGTTGAAGATCACGTCTGCCTGATCCTGATAAGGGAAGATCCATTTTGCCTCGCCCGCACGCACAGAATCCCACATAGAAAGCGTGCGACTGACCGATGCACCTCTGCCCTCAAAATCGCGCACGATGCGGCGCAAAAGCCGCAAGTAGCTTGACGGGATGCGATTGTGCAGATCCAGATTGAGCGGCAACAAGGGGCAGACAAACAGCTTGAACACTGCATCGGGCGCAAGGTCTTTTGGCAGCATGACCGGGTTGAGCGCGTGCAATCCCTCTATAATAATGACCGAATCCGCATCCAGCTGCAGCTTGTGCCCTCTCCACTCTCGCTTGCCCGATTTGAAATTGAACGAGGGCAGCTCCACCGTCTCTCCTGCCAGCAGCGCACGCAAATGCACACCGAACAGCTCGGTATCAATGGTGTTGATATGCTCCAGGTCCAGCTTACCGTCAGGACCGGGCGCAATCTTATCTCGGTCTACGTAATAGTCGTCCAGACTCATCAGAATCGGCTTTTTGCCGTGCACGCGCAGCTGTGTGGCAAGGCGGTTTGCCGAGGTGGTCTTACCGGACGAGCTGGGACCTGCCAGCATGACCGCACGCGCACCGCGCGCACAGATCATATCCGCTACCTGTGAAAATCGCTTTTCGTGCAGCGCTTCATTGACGCGGATCAACTCGCGGACACTGCCCGAATCCACCATTTCGTTTAAGTCTGCAACCGTGCGGCAACCCATCAAATTGCCCCATTCAATGCCCTCGCTGTATACGTGATAGTAGTTTTCCATCTCACGGTAGGGCGCAACAACGTCGGGATTGGCAGCATCCGGGAACACAAACACAAACCCATCCGCCGTGGGATGGATCTCCCAGACGCGCAGATATGCCGTGCTTGGTGCCATTTCTCCATAGTAATAGTCGGCAAAATCGCCGTATTCATACACGTCAAGCGTTGGATACGAGCGGTAGGAGAGCAATCTCGCCTTATCGGTTTGCCCGCGCTCCCGATACAGCGCAATGGCTTGCTCGGTAGGAATTCTGCGGAATGTCAAGGGAATATTGCGAGATACGATATCGGCGACACGCTCGCGCAGCATATCAACCGAGAAATCCGAAATACCCGAAACCTTGATATACAAGGCAGATCCCAGCGTACAACGCATGGTGGCACGCGCACCGCGCCACAGCTCATGCAGCGCTAAAAACAACACGAATTGTGCCGTACGCGTCCATGCGGCTCTGCCTGCCGCATCACTATAGCGCAAAAGACGAATTTTGCCCCCTGATGCTTGCATTGCCTTTCTCTTGGACTCTCTGTCGGGCAGCACGTCCTTGTGCCGCAGCGGTATATAATTCAGCGAGAATACCTCGCCCGCAATTTTTGCCACCAGCGGCTCGCTTGAAAGCTTCCCGGTGCAAAGTCCCATTTCTTGTACGATCTCCAGAAGCGTCTGCCCAGGCAGGGCTTGCACTTCTCTTCCATCTATCCATAATTTCATGATTGTCTCCTTTCTGTATGATACTTATCATACATGATATGCAAAAGATCCCGAAATAACCTTTAAAAAACAAAAAAGTTGACTGTCGACGCACATATGCGGTGCCCGGTAGTCAACCATTATCGGTGGTTTGTAGAAACGCCTGCCCCTATTGCAGGCTTATACCCTGTGGTATGGGATCTTTACTTGTATATATTATACCATATCTTCTCATATTTGTCAACACACCGAGCAAAAAACAAGCACCTGCCCCTCAGGGCAGATGCTTGTTGCGCCATATCAGTTTTGCAGCATGATCTCATCAAGGCTATCGTTGAGCTTCTTGACCATTGCACGCGTGCTGGTCTCATACTGACGAATCAGTGACGAGACGGTATTGATACCGGTTGCGTGAATGTTACGGATGGATTCAGCCGTAAACTGGAAGGTTCTGGTGTACAGATTGATGGGGTCGATATCCACGCTGTGCACCACGCGGTCCAGCATTTCGATCGACTGAGGATCCTTGGCATACTTGCCGGTCAGCGCGATCTCATAATATGCGGGCTTAACCGTATTGTAGCTCTCGGAGCCAAAGCACTCAAGGAAGATTGCCAGATCATCAATCTGGGTGTAGCAGGTAGCGGGAACGCCATACAGCAGCACCTCTGCCTGCACGTGGGTCTTGTATTCCTGAGAGGCATTGAGCTTGGGCATAGGCAAAATGCCGTAATCGCTGACCATATTACGCAGCAGCGGATCCTCAACACCGATCAGGCGGAAGTTGATCATAGCGACCTCGTCGGACGCAAATTTTTCAAGCACGTCACTGTCGTTCTCACCACCGATAAAGGTGCCCGAGCTGTCAAGCAAATCAAGCACTGCCTCCAGGGAATCGGACATGCGCTCGCCGTCCAGTCCGTATTCGTATTCCCCTTCCTCGTTCTTGACCAAAACCTTGATGTCAGTGCCTTCCCAATAGCCGTCCATCATGGAGCTGTGGCGACCGACTCTGACACAAAAGCCGTACTTATCGTCAAAATCTCTGCTGCCGCTGCCGTTGAGATCCTGATAGAACATCTCGGCAATGCTTTGCATATAATCAATGGTCCACTCACCGTTCTCCACCACGTCATACAGCTCGTTTTGCATGTCTACGTCCTCAAGCAGTTTCTTGTTGAACAGCGTGACAAACATATAGCGATAATAGGAAAGAGACATGGGACCGGTGACAAAATACTGCGTATCCTTGTAGGAAAGCGCCTCGTTATAGCCCTGTGCCCAGTAGTTTTTGTCAAAATCAATGTAAGGCGACTGCGCAAGATCGGTCATGCGACCCTGAATTGCCAACGTCATGGAGGTGTAGGACGCATTGGCAACAATGTGGTAATCGCTGCCACCTGCAGCAACCATGTTGGAAACGTCGTTGGCAACCTCATCGGTCATGCCTGCGCCTGCGTTGCCAATGTGCTGTACCACGCGGATCTCACACTTGATTCTGTCCTCCACGTTGAGATTGCGGTGGAACACAGCATCATTTACAGGCTCGGAATTCAGCTCGGCAACAAAAAGCTCGTTTTCATTGACCGCTTCTACGCGGGAAATGATCACGATCTCGCGTCCGCCAAGATCAGTTTCCTCGCTCAGGTCGTCGTGGTCGTTGGGATCAAGTACGCTTTCTTGCTCTGCTGACGTTTGCTCGCCCTGCCCGGGCTGATCCTCTTGAGGATCAGCGCAAGCAGCCAGCGCAGCAACCACAGAAAGCAGCATGGTTGCAATCAAAAGCCATATCAGTAATTGTTTTTTCATAGTGCCTCCTTATATGGAGTGGGTTTATGCGATGGGATTTGCACCGCAGTTGTTGCCTGCGTATGCCTGTGCCTCTTCTGCGGTTGCGAAGAATGCTACGGAATGGATGTACATGGTGTCACCACTGACTGCGTCAAACCAAGGGTCAAAGCGGATGTAGCCATAGCTGCCGGTAAAGTAGGTGTCCTTGGGATCGGAGCCGGAATAATCAATGATAATATTCTCCCAGTTGCCGCCCGTGGTGGTAAAGTTCTTATCAAGGTACATGCCGTCCACTACGATATCTCTGCCTGCCGCATCGGTTGCCGAGAAGAGACAGCCGTTGGTGCCGTGGTTGGTGGCAACGCGGATAACCAGATACTTGTAGCCGGTAACGTTGACGTTGGATTCGATCAGGAAGCAGCGTCTGCCGTCTGCAGTTGCGGTCAGTTTCGCTGCGTTTGCATCTGCATCGTACTCGGCAGTCAGACCGTCAAGTCCGATCATGCAGCTCAGAGAATCTGCGCTGTTGAACAGGATCTCGATGGGGTCAAGTGCGGGCTCTGCGTTTTCATAAGGATTTGCACCGCAGTTGTTGCCTGCGTATGCCTGTGCTTCTTCTGCGGTTGCGAAGAATGCGACGGAATGGATGTACATGGTGTCGCCACTGACTGCGTCAAACCAAGGGTCAAAGCGGATGTAGCCGTAGCTGCCGGTAAAGAAGGTATCCTTGGGATCGGAGCCGGAATAATCAATGATAATATTCTCCCAGTTGCCGCCCGTGGTGGTAAAGTTCTTATCAAGGTACATACCGTCCACTACGATATCTCTGCCTGCCGCATCGGTTGCCGAGAAGAGACAGCCGTTGGTGCCGTGGTTGGTGGCAACGCGGATAACCAGATACTTGTAGCCGGTAACGTTGACGTTGGATTCGATCAGGAAGCAGCGTCTGCCGTCTGCAGTTGCGGTCAGTTTCGCTGCGTTTGCATCTGCATCGTACTCGGCAGTCAGACCGTCAAGTCCGATCATGCAGCTCAGAGAATCTGCGCTGTTAAACAGGATCTCGATGGGGTCAAGTGCGGGCTCTGCGTTTTCATAAGGATTTGCACCGCAGTTGTTGCCTGCGTATGCCTGTGCCTCTTCTGCGGTTGCGAAGAATGCTACGGAATGGATGTACATAGTGTCGCCGCTGACTGCGTCAAACCAAGGGTCAAAGCGGATGTAGCCGTAGCTGCCGGTAAAGTAGGTATCCTTGGGATCGGAGCCGGAATAATCAATGATAATATTCTCCCAGTTGCCACCCGTGGTGGTAAAGTTCTTATCAAGGTACATACCGTCCACTACGATATCTCTGCCTGCCGCATCGGTTGCCGAGAAGAGACAGCCGTTGGTGCCGTGGTTGGTGGCAACGCGGACAACCAGATACTTATAACCGGTGACGTTGACGTTGGATTCGATCAGGAAGCAGCGTCTGCCGTCTGCAGTTGCGGTCAGTTTCGCTGCGTTTGCATCTGCATCGTACTCGGCAGTCAGACCGTCAAGTCCGATCATGCAGCCCAGAGAATCTGCGCTATTGAACAGAATTTCAATGGGGTCAAGTGCGGGCTCTGCGTTTTCATAAGGATTTGCACCGCAGTTGTTGCCTGCGTATGCCTGTGCTTCTTCTGCGGTTGCGAAGAATGCTACGGAATGGATGTACATGGTGTCACCGCTGACTGCGTCAAACCAAGGGTCAAAGCGGATGTAGCCGTAGCTGCCGGTAAAGTAGGTGTCCTTGGGATCGGAGCCGGAATAATCAATGATAATATTCTCCCAGTTGCCGCCCGTGGTGGTAAAGTTCTTATCAAGGTACATGCCGTCCACTACGATATCTCTGCCTGCTGCATCGGTTGCCGAGAAGAGACAGCCGTTGGTGCCGTGATTGGTAGCAACGCGAACAACCAAGTACTTGTAGCCGGTAACGTTGACGTTGGATTCGATCAGGAAGCAGCGTCTGCCATCTGCAGTTGCGGTCAGTTTCGCTGCGTTTGCGTCTGCATCGTACTCGGCAGTCAGACCGTCAAGTCCGATCATGCAGCTCAGAGAATCTGCGCTGTTGAACAGGATCTCGATGGGGTCAAGTTCAGGTTCGGGCTCAGGCTCGGGTTCGGTGTCGGGCTCAGGTTCGGTATCGGGCTCAGGTTCGGTATCGGGCTCAGGCTCAGTGTCGGGCTCGGTATCGGGCTCAGGCTCGGTAGTGCCCTGATCGGGCTGTGTGTCCTCTTGCTGATCAAAGCCCACGTATGCACGTGCGCCGTCCAGCGTGCGGAAGAATGCAATCGAATCCAGATACATCACAGCGCCATCCTCGGCATCCAGCCAAGGGTCAAAGCGAATATATGCGCTATCACCGCTGTACAGCGAATCTGCACCGTCCTCCACGCCATCCTTGGCATTGCTGTAATTGAGCACGACGGTGATCCACTCGTCCGTAGCCGTATACTTGATATCCTTATTGGTATAAATGCCGCCGGATACGATATCATAGTTGGAGCCGCCGCTTGCCATAAAGAACACGCCGTTGCTGCCTCTGAAGCCGGTCTTGACACGGATTGCCACATAAGGATAATCCGAAATCTCGGGAATTGCATTATAATTGATCAGGAAATTGGGTCTGCCACCGGTGATAGAGGTGATCTTCATGGCTGCCTGCTCGTCGTCATACTCAAGCACAGCACCGTCCACAACCTCAATGTTGCCAACCGTTGCGCGGTCAAACTCGATCGAATACTCGGGATAAGGCTCAGGGTTTTCGGTGGGCTGATCATCCTCGGTTCCACTGCCCTCGCTCGGCTTGATTTCAACACCGCTGTATGCTCTTGCAGCAGCCTCGGTCTTAAAGAACGCGATCGAATTGATGTACATCACAGCGTCCTTGTCTATCGAATACCAGGGGTCAAAGCGAATGTAGGAGGAATTGCCGGTATACATGGAATCTGCGCCATCCTCAACGCCGTCACCTGCATTGGTGTAATCCAGCACGACGGTCTGCCACTCCTCGGTAAAGGAGTAGATCAGCGCCTTATCGGTGTACACGCCATCCTTGACAATATCATAGCCCGAGCCTTCGCTGGACATGAAGAACACGCCCGTGCTCTCCAGATTAGAGGTCTTGACGCGTACTGCTACGTAAGGATATTCCGAAACCTCGGGAATACTCGGATAAGTCAGAATAAAGTTGGGTCTGCCTGCTGCCAGCATGGTCACCTTCATTGCCTGCTGCTGTGCGTCAAAGGTCAAGTCCATCATTGCCATATCCTGAGAGGCAATATTGCCAATCGTGGTGGCATCAAAGGCAATGATATAATCGGCATTTTCTTCAAGAACACCGGGGTCCTCGGTCGTACCCTCATCGGTCGTGCCTTGGGTGGTCTCCTGCTCTTTGGTGGGCTCCTCTTCGGTCGGTGCCTGGGTGGTGCCGGCTTCGGTGGAAGGATCCTGCGTTTCGGGTTGCTCCGGATTGCATGCAACCATTGCAAAGGTCAGCAGCAGTGCAAGCAACGCGATCCAGATACTATTACGTTTCATCATGATCTTGCTTCCTTTCTTATTCATAATTCAATATGCCTATCAGGTAGGTCTTATCGCCCATGGCAATGCCCGTGGGCAAGTTGTACTGTGGGATTCCCTGACCATCCACAACGCTGATATAGACGCGATACGCGCCCTGTTGCAGCGAGGGCAGTGAGAGGGTGATTTGAACGTCTGTGGATTTGGTGGTATACAGCGACTCACCCACGTGCAGATCCTTGACGTTGAAATCCGACGTGCCGGACGCGATCACGTTGCCGTTTTGATCGGTCACAGTCAGCTTGACGTAGCCGCCGGCATAGCAAGGCGCCGCACCGCGGTTCTTGAGTGATAGCGTAAAGCTTGCGCTCTGCTGTGATTCAAAGCCACTTACCTGCATGGAAAGCGGCACCAAACGGTAGCCTGCGCGCAGCGTGATCTCCTTGGTATAGGGGTTATTCATAATGCTGTACGGGTCGCAGTGCAGTCTGACGTAGCTTGCATGCATGCTGTTGACTGCATCCAGATAATTCTCGGTAGGCGCGGTACCCGGGTGGGTCTCCACCGAAACCGGTACGTTCTGCCAGAACAGCTGCGCCATTTCAATGTTGCCGCGGAAGCCGTTGGAGGTGTCGGTCATGCCAACCTGCACCGAGTCATCAAACATGCCAAAGCCGTTTTCCACCGCATAATCAAGTGCGGGCTTATCGTAGCAGTTGTAGGGTGCACCGGTGGGCAGATATACAATGCGCTCTCGGAGCATATCGTCGCCCGCAAGCACCAACGTATCCGGGAAGTACTTTTTCCACAGCTTCATGTGGTTGATCTTCATCTCGGTGGTAATGGGGGCGCACTCTGTCTCAAGGCAATGTCCTTCTCCCCACGAGCCAAGCGATCCCACGTCCACAAATTCCACGGGATACTTGGACAGATGATCGGCTGCGGCTGCAATAAAGTTTTCGAGCTTTTCAAGGAATACAGGGTCGTCGTAGTATGCAAACCACTTACCCTTTTGATCCACAGCGCCCTTGGCGCCCGCATCCCTGACCCACAAGGGGGTATTCTGGTTGCCGGGGAATGCCGCGCAGAAGCGCACCGCAATTCTCTTGCCGCGTGCAGTCCACTCGTCAGCCGCCTTGTCAATGACGGACCAATCGTACTGCCCCTCTGCCTTTTCCACGTCAGCCCAGCCAAGGCGGAAATATACGATATCGCACGGGAATGCGTTCAGATAATCTCCGGGACGCAGTGTGTTTGCAAAAATGTTAAGATTGTTGGAATGGTATGCAAAGTTCCATCCCATGCCGGGGTTGGTCAAAAGCTCACCCGTATCCCCCAGCTTGATGCTTGCGCTGCCGTTTTGCAGCGTTGCGGTAATATCCATTTCCGTTACCTCTTTTGAAGAATCGGTGCGAGGCTCTACACCGAGGAAGGCTGCTGCTTCCTTGCGGTCGTTGTAAAAGCCGATCGAATTGATATAAATGATCTCGCCCGGATCAGCATCTGTCCACGGCTCAATCATCAGCGATGTCAGCATGCCCTTATAGTATTGGTCGATCTCATCGTCTGTGCCGTTGCCCACCTTATAGTTGAGCACCACAGTCTGCCAATCGTCCGTACCCATATAGTACATGGTCTTCCCCAGCGAAAGATCTCCGACCTGGTAGCGTCCTTGATAAGCGGTGTAGAATTTGCCCGTATGCAGGGCGTTGCCAACCTTGACGCGCAGCGCAACGTAAGTATAGTCCGCTGCATTGATCTGCTCGGTCACGCTGAGCACAAAGGAGGCTTTTCCCCCTTGCGTGCAGGTCACGAACGCTGTGCCGTCCGCAGCAGAATACCCCATTGAGGCATTGCTGAATGCATGGCACTGCTCCAGCGTTTGCTCATCGGTAAAATCAATCAGCGCTCCGGGCTGCACGTAAGTATCCTCGGGCTGCGTGGTTTGTTCTTGTTTTGATTCGGTTTGCTCTGTCCCTCCCTGCTCTCCGCTTGTCTGCTCTTGTCCCTCGGGAGGGGTCTGGCAGCCAAAGAGCGGCAGCAGTGTGCACAGCACAAGCAGCCAGGGCAAGGTCCATTTGACGTATCTCATTGTAAATCACTCCCTTCCCTTCAGCCTCTGGTGGTCAGAGAGCTGCGAAATGCGTCGGGCGAAACACCGTAGTATTTCTTAAAGCATCTTGAAAAATAATAGGAATCGGTATAGCCGCAGCGCGTTGCTACGTCCTTGATTCGCTCGCTGCCCGAAATGATCAGCTGTCTTGCGCGCTCCATGCGCAGCTCGGTCAGGTATTCCAGCGGTGTTTTGCCAATATCCTTGTCAAAGCAATAGCGCAAATGATGCATGGTAATGCCGTATTGCTGCGCCTCTTGCGCGATTTCAAAGGATTGGTTTTCCAGGTTCTCTCTGATAAGCTGTGTGAAATAGCGCGTATGCTGGCTCATGCCGGTCTCGGTGCCAAGACTTTTGATATATTCAAAAATCGTAAAGGCAATGCTGTTGGATAAGCTGATATAATTGTGCTTCTTCTCACTGAACACACCGTGCAGCGTTTGCGCCAAGCGGATCAGATTGCCTGACTGATCGTGCGCTACCAGCACGTCAAGTCCCGAATACAGCGCAGGAAAATAAATGTGGTAGTCGCAATACGACGCATCCGATCTTTCGTGGTGCAATCGATTGGGTGGGATAGCAACTGCCGTGCCGGGAGAGAAGGTATAGCTGACGTCACCGACGTAGCCGGTTCCGCTCCCCTCGTAGTACACCACCAGCTCCCAGAAGGGATGCAGGTGTTCATCCACACCGCAAAAGCTTTTCAAACCAAGCGTTTCAGCCGAGTTCTTACCGATATAAATAATGTTCGTGGGATTTGAGCTGTCGGATCTTTTCATAGCACACTCCTCCAGTTTCTGTTTTTATTATACCGCAGCGCAAGGCAAATGAAAATGGACTGCTCGTTGGACATGATGGACAATTGGTACATTCTCCGCAAAAAACAGCGAACTGCCAAAATGCTTTCACGGCAAGAAAAGATTGCGCCCATTATCCAAGTTCAATCAATGCCTACTTTCATTTTTGTGCATTGTGCACTAATTTTGCAAGGAATTTTTTAGCACATAGCCAATAATTCGAATTGCCTCAAACCGTAGATTTTATGAAAGGTATTTTTTGGTTAAAAAAAGCACCTGCCCTTAAGGGCAGGCGCTTTGATATCAGGAATTACGCTCGAGAATTTCGTCCAGGGACTTGTTAAGCTTATCAACGCCCTTTCTCAGCGAGCTTTCGTTCTTGCGCAGCAAGGAGTTGACCGTGTTGGTGCCGGACTCGTGCACCGCACGGATATTTGCACTGGTAAAGGTAAAGGATACGCAATACAAATTCACAGGGTCAATGCTGACACTGCCGATCACGCGGTCCAGCATTTGCACGGACTCAGGGTCCTTGACGTACTTACTTGTCAGCGCAATGCCATAATATGCAGGCTTTACGCGGTTATAGCTCTCGGATGCGTATGCCTCCAGGAAAATGCCAAGCTCATCCAGCTGATCATAGCAGGTGATCGGCACACCGTAAAGCAGCACCTCAACCTGCACGTGGGTCTTATAGTCCTGCTCCCGGGTCAGCTTCGGAATGGGCAGAATACCGTAATCCTTGGTCATATTACGGATGGTGGGATCCTCAACCGCGATCAGGCGGTAGTTGATCATGGCAGATTCATCCTGCGCGAACTTGGTCAGCACATCATTATCACCCGCATTGGAGGTGGCGGTAAAGGTTCCGGAGCTGTTCAACAGTCCAAGAACTGCATCCAGCGAATCGGTCAGGCGCTCTTTATCTATTTCATAGGTATATGCATTGTCAGCATCCTTTTTGAGAATGCAGATCTCAGAGCCTTCCCAATAGCCGTCCATCATGGAGCTGGTGGGGCCGATACGCGCACAGAAGCCGTACAGGTCTTCCGCGTCTCTGCTTCCGCTACCGTTGAGGTCGCTGTAGAACATCTCGGCAACCTCTTGCATGTAGCCAATCGTCCACTCACCGTTCTCCACGGTCTCATAGAGCGAAGCCTCCAAGCCCACGTCCTCCATCATCTGCTTGTTGAACATGGTGACGAACATATAACGGTAGTAGGACAGCGACATAGGACCGGTCACAAAAAACTGCGAATCCTTATAGGAAAGCGCCTCGTTGAAGCCCTGCGACCAATAATTCTTTTCAAAATCAATATAATCCGTGCCGCGCAGGTCGGTCATGCGTCCCTGCAGAGCAAGCGTCATAGAGGTATAGGAAGCGTTGGCAACAATATTGTAATCGGTGCCGCCTGCCACAACCATGTTGGTCACGGCGTCAACCGCTTCACCTGCAATGCTGCCCGGCTCGGGAAGCAGCTGCACAACGTCAATGTTGCAGTTCAAACGCTCCTCAAGTGCCAGATTTCTGTTATACACGGCATCGTTAATGGGGTCGGAATCCATTTCCTCGACGTACACCTCGTTTTGGTTAACGCCTTCGGTACGCGCGATGATCACGATATCGCGCTTGCCAAGGTCAACCTCGCCAAGGTCATCCTTATCATTGTTTTCTATTGTCTCCTGCTCACCGCTGCTCGACTCCCCCTGCTGGGGATCGTTTTGCGGATTATTTGCGCAGGCGGAGAGCACTGCGGTCAGCATCATGGTGACCAGCAACACCCAAACCAAAAGCTTTTTCATTTCTGCCTCCTTTTCTCCCGATCAGAGAATTCATTACTTATATATTATACACTTTTCTGCACGGGCTGTCAAGATTTTCTTGACCTGTACCCTCATTCATGCTATAATTGAAATAAGAATATGCTATCGTAGAAAGAGGTGTATATCATGAAGCCGGTTTTTCGTATCGCGCTTTTGATGCTTTGCGCTTGTCTGATCCTGCCGCTCATTGCCTGCACCACAGAGCAAGCCCCCGAGCAGCAGACCACGCAGCAAGATTCCCGGCAAACAAATGCGCTGCAAGACTCTGCCGAGCAAACGCAGCCCGAACAAGAATCCACAGAGCAAGAGTCCTCAGAGCAGGACTCCTCAGAGCAACCCACGCAGCCTCCCGAGCCGATCGAAGCGCTGACGCCCGAGCAGGTGGTGCGCAAGCTCTCATCGGATGCCAAAATCATGCAGACCGGCAGCAGCACCTATCAGGCAATTCTCTCCTGCGATTGGGATACCGCCTCTGCAGCGTTTATACAGGCAGGCTATGCGCAGCTGAAAGCGCCCCAAATCACCGCTACCAAGCTTGACACGCAGGTGCTTTGCGCAAAGGACTACACAGTTACCCTGCAGAAAACAAGAGACAATCTTTACGCAGTCTGGGAGCCCTATTGCGAGCAAACGCTCGCTCTGCTCTTCCCCAATGACGCGACAGGCACGGGCGAGGTCACCTTGGCGCAGATTGGCATTGAGCGCACGGATCAGACCGACAATCCCATGAACGGCATGTGCTACGTCTACAAGCTTTCCGACGGCAGCGCCGTGGTCATTGACGGTGGCTTTAACACCAAGGCTTGCCGCGACAACATCTGGAATGCGCTGCAAAAGCTGGATATTGCCAAGACCGAGGACGGTCGCTACCGCATCACCGCCTGGATCCTCTCACACGGTCACAAGGACCACAGAGCCGCTCTGACCGGCTTTGGCAACAACTACGGTGCGCAGGTTGCACTCTCTTACGTCTTTTACAACATACCCGTCAGCCCCGGACCGCTCACCGCGTCCACCTTTAAGCTGCTTGAATTTGAAGAGAAGCTGGCAAACAATTTCCCCGACGCACAGCACGTTGTGCCGCACGCGGGTCTGCAATATCATTTTGGCAACCTGACCGTGCAGGTACTCTACTCCCCCGAAATGATGTATCAACCCAACAGCGCGATCAGCTACTACAATGATACCAGCCTGATCTTTGTTGCCGAATGCAGCGGCACGCGCACGCTCTATATGGGTGACGCAGGCGAAAACGCAGCTACCAAAACCTGGTTTGCCTATGGAAAAGCCGCTTTTGCCGCAGATATGCTGCAAATCACCCACCATGGCTTTAACACGGGCGACGCTTCCCACACCTGGCAGTACCTCAAAAACATTTACAGCGCCACCAAAGCCACCCACGGCTTGCTCCCCATGGGCAGCCGACTGGAAGGGGATGCCCGCAACGGCAGATACACCGTACTGATTGGTCACGGTGCTGCAAACTATCAGATCTCAATCTTTGTCAATGAGAATGACAAGCACGATCAAAAATACGTCAGCCAGGAATATTACAATGCATTCGTGGACAGCGTAGCCGCAGGCACCAACACGCAGGCAACCCTGTTTGGCTATGACGGCATCAACAAGATCGTCAGTGAAACGGGCATGGTCACGTACGCAATGGGCAACGAAACCGAGGCGATGGTGACACTGTTCACGCTTGGCGCAAACGGTGTGAACGTAACGCTCAACCAAGTGCTTGCCGATTGGCTGGAATAATGTAAATATTCACAAGAATTTTTTCGTATTTTTTTGATATTTATTGAAAAAACCTCTATACAAACGCGCAATTTCGTGATAAAATAAGATGTAAATTTTTTCCGCAAAGGAGCAATCATATGAAACTGATATACAAGGGTAAAACCAAGGACGTTTACGCGCTTGACAACGGAAACGTCATGCTCAAATTCAAGGACGACTGCACCGGCAAGGACGGCGTATTTGATCCGGGTGAGAACAGCGTCGGCTTGACCATTGACGGCATCGGCAAGGCAAATCTGATCTCCTCTATCCACTATTTTGAGCTGTGCAAAAAGGCAGGCATCAAAACCCACTACGTCAGTGCAGACGTGGAAAACGCAACCATGGAAGTGCTCCCCGCGGAATGCTTTGGCAAGCCTCAGGGCGGCGGCGGACTGGAGGTTATTTGCCGTCTGGTCGCAACCGGCAGCTTTATCCGCAGATACGGTGAATACATCAAGGACGGCACGCCTTTACCCGGCGGTTACGTGGAATGCACCTTCAAGAACGACGCAAAGGGCGACCCGCTGGTAACCGGTGAGGGCTTGGTTGCACTTGGCATTATGACTGCTGAGATGTTCGAATCCCTCAAGGCGCAGACCCTTGCGATCGCCAAGATCGTGGCAGACGACCTGAAATCCATTGGTCTTGATCTGTGGGATATCAAGTTCGAGTTCGGTTATCACAACGGTGAGGTTGTGCTGATCGACGAGATCGCATCCGGCAACATGCGCGTTTACAAGGGCGACACCATCGTTGACCCCGTAGAGCTGACCAAGCTGATCAATAACAGATAATTTGAAAAAACGTCAACAACGGCACACGCGTATGCGTGTGCCGTTGTTTATGTATAATACTACATTGCTTTTCTTTGAATACCATGATATAATATAATAAAGATCAGGGGGGATGAAAGTGGATAAAGATCAAAATTCACCGAGACGGAAATCAACAAGATTAAAGGGTTATGATTATAGTACTCCGGGAGCATATTTTGTAACGATTTGTACCAGAGACCGAATGAGGCTGTTATCCGAAATTGTGAAGACCGACCTCACGGAGACCTGTCAAGTAAACAATCATGCGGTAGGGGAGGGGCTTGCTCCTCCTCTACCAAGCGATATAGCGGTAAGGGAGGGGCTTGCTCCTCCTCTACCGAGTGCAATCGGTAGAGAGATTGCAGAAGAAACGGTTTCCACCGAGTATTTGGTAAAATTAAAACCTTGTGGCAAAGTGGTGCAAGCACAGTTGCAAGCAATAGAAACTCGTTTTCCAAGTGTTCGGGTTCAGGATTTTGTGATAATGCCCGACCATATCCATGCAGTAATTGTGCTTTGCGGCAGAGGAGGAGCAAGCCCCTCCCCTACCTTGGATGATGTAATCTGCGCGTTCAAATCTTTAACATCGCGAATCTGCAAGCAAAAGTACGGAATAGAAAAAATATTTCAAAGATCGTCTGCCGAGCATATCATCCGTGACAGAGAGGATTATGAAACACACAGAAAATACATCTACGAAAACCCTATACGATGGTATTATAAATACAAGAGTTAAAAAACACTGGCAGATCGAGGAAATCTGCCAGTATTTCTTTTACGATGATTTTTCAATTTTGACAACACAAAAATCCTTATACTTCTCTGTTTTTCCTTCAAATGCTTCATTCATCAACGCAATATCCATGCTCCACGTTGAAATCACATAAAAGCATCCTGACGGTTTTAGCACACGCAAGCACTCTTTTTCAATCAAATCCCATTGTGTGTGCACGTGTGCAAATGCATTGTACATGATCACAGTATCAAATATGCCATCGGAACAAGTCATATGACAAGCATCCATTTTTTGAAAATTTACATTTGAAGGCATATCTGTTGGAACTCGTTGTGTTTCAATATCAATGCAATCTACGCTTTTGGCATACCTTGCAGCAGAAACAGAAAACTCTGCGCAACCGCACGCTACCTCAAGAATACTCTTATCCGCGATATCCGAAGATAAAGCTTTCACAATCAAATCAGTCTTTTTCATACAAATTGCTTTTTATCTTCTGAGCATAATCTCGATGATTTCCCTGTCGGTATCCTTCATGCCCTCGCGTGCCATGTCGCTGACGTTGTCGATGGTATTCTCCACGCCCTTGGTGACAATACCGTCACCGCCCACGAACTGCTTGCCCTGCATGTACATGTGCATACCCAAAAGACCTGCCTCAACGCTGGATGCGATCTTTGCTGCGCAGCTTGCCTTGGCGCCATCGCAAATGACGCCCGAATTGATGGCAAGACCGTTGACCACGGTGTGCGCGATCTCGCGGTACTTACCGCCATGCAGGTACATCACGCCCGCAGCCGCACCGCAGCCTGCGCTGGTGGCACCGCAATAGGCGGATAGCGCACCGATGCCGGTTTTCAGGCGAATGGTGGTCAGGTTGGAGACCAGCAACGCGCGCAACAGCTCCTCGTGCGTTTTCCCCATCTCACGGGCAAAAATTATGACCGGCAACGAAGTGGTCATGCCCTGATTGCCACTGCCCGAATTGATGACCACGGGCAACTCGCAACCGTTCATACGCGCATCCGACCCGGCAGCCGCGTATGCCTTTGCCTTGTTTGCCACGCTGTCTCCGTAGGCTGCCAGCAGCACCTTACCGATCTCGGACCCGTAATTGCCGCGCAAGCCCTCCTCGGCAATGGCAGTATTGTATTCGATCTGTCTTTCCAGCACGTCTGCTACGTCGGAAAGATCTGCCGTATCCGCAAACTCCACGATCTGCTCAATGCTCAGCAGCTCATAGTGCGACTCCTCGCGCTCCACCTTCTCGGGCTTGGCTGCGAACAGCACCTCACCGTCGCGCACCACGCTTTCCACGTGCGTGTGCTTGTTGGTCAGCAGCACGCTTGCGCTGTGCTCCCCTGCCATGACCGTAATGCGGATCGAGAATACGCAGTTTCCGTCCGCACGCACCACCTCTATGGGCGTGGCATCACGGTATGCACTGATCTGCGCGATCTCCTTTTCGGTTACGTGGGAGATGACCTCCAGCTCAGCATACTGATCGCCTGCCACAATACCTGCAGCAGCCGCTGCCTCAATGCCCTTGAGATTGCCCGTGTGCGGAATGAACACGCTCTTGACGTTTTTGATCACGTTGCCGCTGACGTCAATACGCACGCGCTCCGGAACAGCCTTGAGCGCTGCTCTTGCAATCGCAGATGCATACGCAATGGCGATCGGCTCGGTACAGCCCATCGCAGGGATCAATTCCTTGCGCAAAATCGCGCAATATGCTTCGTAAATATGCTTATCCATTATATACCTCTGAATCCTTTACCAATGATCTCACTGCTGTTAGACACAATGACAAATGCGCCCGGATCGATCTGCTTGACGATTTTCTTGAGTCTTGCGCCCTCTACGCGGCGGCACACCGTCAAAAGCACGGTTCTCTCCTCGCCCGTATAGCCGCCAACGCCCTGAATCTTGGTAAAGCTATGGTGAATGCTCTCGGTGATGTAGCTGCTGATCTCATCCGGCTTGCTTGTGATAATGGTGAAATACTTGGAGGTGTTCATGTTCTCGATGACTCCGTCCACCAAAAACGCCTTGGCGAAAAGACCCAGCAAGGAAAACAGACCTGTTTGTATGCCAAACACCCAGAATGAGCTGACTGCAATGATAAAATCGGTTGCCAGCAGTGCCTTACCGATATCCAGATTGGTATACTTCTTGAGGATCAGCGCCACGATATCCGTACCGCCCGAGGAAGAATCGGTAAAGAACAGCATAGCAGAGCCGATGGCAGTCAGCAAGATTGCGTACACCAGCTCCAAAAAGGGCTGATCGGTAAAGGGTCCCTGCATCGGGAACAGATGCTCCAGAGCAAACGTACCAAACGAAAACAACAGGCTGCAATACACGGTTTTGACCGAAAAGCCCTTGCCCAAAAAGATAAAGCCCACGATCAGGAGCAGCACGTTGATCACGGTCAGAATATTTGCCGAGGTCAGATAGGGGGCAAGATCGGGCAGATACTGCCCTGCAGCGCCCGCAATGACCACCGCGATGCCGCTGACACCGCCCGTGGAAAAGCCGTTGGGGATTTTGAAAAAGTACACGCCGACCGTGGTCAGCAGAATACCCAGATTCATGAGTGCAAAATTCTTGAGCTTGTGTTTCATACAAACCTCTTTCGTCATTTCTCTACACCAGTATATAATAAGGTACAAAAAAAGTCAAGAGGAGACACCAAAAAAGCAGGGGCTGACCGTAAAGATCAGCCCCTTTGGGGTATTACTTTTTCAGATTACTCTGCATCAGTTTCCTGTGCAGGAGCTTCCTCTGCGACGGGAGCTTCCTGTGCTGCGGGAGCAGCGGCGGGAGCATTTGCCTGCAGCTTGATTGCCTGACCGCCGGTCAGAGTGATCATCTTGATTGCCTGCAGCGAGAAGCTGTCTGCCTCTACAACCAGGGACTTATCCAGGTCGCCGTCAGCCAGGATCTTGACTCTCTTGCAATCAGCACTGATCAGCTTCTTAGCCTTCAGGGATGCAATGTCAACCTTTTCGCCTGCTGCATAGTGATCGTTGAGCTTGCCAACGTTGATTGCGCCCATCTTACCGGAGGTGGTAGATGCGATAATGGTCACTGCGCTGACAGCCTGTGCGTCGGTCATCAAAGAGTCAACCTCGCTTGCTGCGATGTGCTCTACTACGTGAATCTCTTCCACAACGGGAGCAGGTGCAGGTGCGGGTTCTTCAACCTTAGCCTCTTCAACGGGTGCTTCTACCTTTTCCTCTTCCACGGGAGCGGGAGTAGGCTCATCGCCTGTAGGACCCTTCGGAACGATGTTGTGACCGTACAGAATGTACGCAATGATCAGGATCGCGACGATAACAAGCAGGAAGATGATAAAGATCCACCAGCCGTTCTTGGGATCGGGATCGTCGGTACCGGGCTCGGTTTCGGGCTCGGAGGTAGCGTCACCGGAATCGGAATCCTCTTCGCTGGTGCCTTCGGGAGGCTGAGTGCCGCCCTCAGTGGTGCCATCGGTGGTGCCGTCGGTGGTGCCATCAGTGGTTTCTTCGGTAGTGCCGCTCTCGGTAGTCTCCTCGGTGGTATCTTCGGTAGTGCCGCCGTCGGTGGTACCCTCGGTAGTTTCATCCTCGGTGGTACCCTCGGTGGTGCCATCGGTGGTACCCTCGGTGGTGCCATCGGTGGTGCCTTCAGTGGTACCCTCGGTGGTGCCTTCAGTGGTACCCTCGGTGGTGCCTTCGGTTGTACCCTCGGTG
>SVQP01000042.1 GCA_015065285.1 Oscillospiraceae bacterium
TGTGTTCTCGCATGTCCATTATAACACACATCTTGAATTCTGTCGAGTATCTCATGTTTTCTCTTCCTGTTTTACCCATAAAAAATATGCACCTCCAAAAGTGTCTAACTTTTGGGGTGCATATCACATAAGCCGCAAGGGGCTTTTTCTTATTCCAGCTTCAGGCTGTCACAATTGAGAAACGCATGTGCACCAAGCAGCGAATCGGTGGGAATGATGCGCGATGCTCCGCAATCACGGCAGGTGACAAGAATGCCACCCTCCAGAACCTGCGCCTCATATCTGCCATCCTCTTCCCCGGGCAGCACGCCGTCGGGCAGCGGATCCTTGGGCGGACACTTGCAGTAGATCTTTCCCTCTGCGTCCAGATCGTTGATAACAAACATGATAATATCAAAGATCTGCGGATCGGTCAGGGTGTGATCTTCCTTTCCCTGCAGCTCACTGATATCCTCAATGCCGTTCTCTGCCAGCAGATCCAAAAGCTCCAGCTCTGTACGTGCAAGCTCTGCTTTGACCATGTTCAGCTCGCCGATGCAGCAGATATTGATATCCGAGTAAGGGCACTGCAAGGAGAACAGATCCTTGCCGAAAAATACCGACTTATTGAGCAAAAAGCTATGGGGTGAGGGGCAAAACATACAAGGCACGCTCAGTCTGACCTGATCGTCCTTATTGTACACGATCTTCATCTCGCTTTGACCGCAGGTGCACTTGAGCTTGACGGCTTCGGCACTGAGCGAAAACACGCCCACGGCACTGATGACGCCCGCACCGCATGCGGGGCAGCGGTAAGCAACAGTTGTTTCTTTGGGATTGATAATCATAGCAGCGGATCCCTTCCTTTGATGAATTCCCTTTTATTGTATGCTGTAAATGGACAAAATGGCACGGACGCGTCCATGCCACTTTGTGTTTATCATATCATATCAGGCGATACGATTATTGGTCGATAAAGTTGTAAACCTTTTCGTTGTAGGTCAGCTCCAGGGTGTTCTCCTCGAACCACTCCTGAACTGCTACGTCTCTCGCACCGTCCAGTGCATCGTTGAACCAGTACTCATAACCGTCCTTATCGTATACCAGAACTGCATAGTAGGTCTTGGGGTCCTTGCTTGCAGTGGAGGAGGAAGAAGAGGAGGTAGTGGTTACCTTCAGCTCAACAACGTCGGAGTGCGTGCCGGGCTTTGCGGTCTCCAGCCACTCATCAGCGCCGTCAACCTTCTGATCCTGCAGATCGCCGGGGAGATAGTCCTCAACAGCATCGTAAGCGTAAACGCTGAGCTTGTTGTTCTCCTCGTACATCTTTTCCAGAACCTCGATCATAGTGTCCTTGTTGGTCTCGCCCTTGGTGTACTCGGTCAGGAATGCCTCGGCATCAGCCTTTTCGGAGAACATAACGTAGCCAAAGTGCTTGGTGATCTCGGTGTTGCGGTAAGCTGTCTTATCCAGCATATAAACGGTTACGGTGTAGTAGGTTACCTCTTTCTTGTTGGAGGTAGAAGAGGAAGCACCGGTAGTGCCCTCGCCTGCAGTGGTCTGTGCCTGGGTGGTAGTCTCAGCAGTGGGAGCTGCGCCGTCGGTAGTGGACTCTGCCTCGGTGGTGCCTGCAGTGGTGCCTGCGGTGGTGGTACCGGAGGTGATGGTCTCGGTCTTGGTCTCTTCTTTTTCGAAGTAAGTGATATCGCCTTCCTTAGCAGCCTCCTGGCTCTTTTCGTGCTCACCCTCGTGATCGCAATCCTCGGTGTGCTCACCTGCATCAAAGCCGAATACCCACTTGCTCAGATCGGTTGCGGTAGCAGGATACTTGAAGGCCTCAGTCTTCTTAGCATCATACTTTACAGTCTGCATGGACTCGGTCCAGATCTTTTCATTGAAGCTCTTGACCAGTGCTTCTTCAGCTCTGGCTTCATCGTTATCATTGTCCTTGAGGAAGGTGGACCAGTTCTTTTCACGGTAGGTCTCAAGCTCGCCTTCCTTGAGCAGTTCCAGTACTGCTGCCTTGAAGGCATCCTTGCCCTCAACGCCTGCCAGTGCCTTAGCCTGCTCCAGAATATCCTTCTTTGCAGCCTCAAAGTCAGCATCGTTCTCGTAGCTCTTGGAGTTTACGGTGAAGGTGTAAGAATAGTAGTCAGCCATCAGGAACTTCGCGGGGTTCTCCTCAACGTACTTCTCAATAGCTGCCTTGGTCTCGTCAGCCAAAAGCTCAGCTTCCTTTTCGTCTCTGATCTTTTCCTCAAACTTTGCAGCCAGAGTGATCAGCTCAAGGCACTCGCGAACGTCAGTCTCGTTTACACCGGTGCCGTAGTTAGCAGCAAGGTAAGCGGAGAAGGTTGCATAGTAGCTCATGCCAAACTGCTCGTACATAGCCTTCTGGCTCTTGTAGGATTCCTTCATGCTGTCGATGCTCTTTGCAATGTTCTCATGATCCTCTTCGGTCAGAGCAATGCCCTCCTTGCCTGCGAATACGCAGTAGGTCAGCATCTGGGTCACGTAATCCTCGGTCAGACCCATGTAGTAATCGAATACGGTAACGGGATCTGCGCCCTCTACCTCAGGCATATTCTGTTGCTTCCAGGACTTGCTGGGATCGCTGATGCCCATCTGCTTGTAAACCAGCGAGCTGATATCAGTCGAGCTGCTGGAGCCCAGCTGCTGATAGAACTGATAGTAGGTCTGATAGTAGCTGTTTACCTGCGTGTTAAAGAAATAATTCATCATCGTACCGGTTACACGGTAGTCTTCTACCTGAACGACGGTCTGTACGCGTGCAAACCAACCACCCTGGTTGATCATGCTGACAGCACCGGTCAGCAATGCGATAACAACCAACAGTGCCGCGATTGCGACAAAGATACCCGCACCGGATACCTTGTTGTTCTTAGCCTTGACGGTCTTGTTTACGTTAGCAGACTCATTCATGGCTCTTTCAATTCTGCTTCTGTTTCCTTTTCCCATGTCAGGGTTCACCTCTATGTCATATTTTTTGATTATGTTACAGGCAGGGGATGCGCCGAGGGATTGCTCCCGTCAATGGCTATAGTACCCCCTATCCAAACAGTCACGCAATATTATAGCGCATTTATAGGGTTCAAATATAATCGATTTGTAAACAAATACTTAATTTTTCTCTTTTTCGCCCGGTTTCTGCCAAAAGTTTCCTTAAACGTTCATGATCACAGGCAAAATCATGGGGCGGCGCTTGGTTTTGGCAAAGATGAATTTGCCAAGATCATCCTTGACGCGATTCTTGATCGCATAGAAATCCGCATCCCTGCCCGAAAGACTCTTGTCCATCGCGTCCGCTGCAATGGTGCGCATCTCTTCCATCAGGTCCTCCGATTCGCGCACGTACACAAATCCGCGGGAGACAATGTCGGGTCCTGAGAGCACCAATCTTGCGTGCATATCCACCGTGGCAACCACCACGATCAGACCGTCCTGCGAAAGATGCTTACGGTCGCGCAGCACGATATTGCCCACGTCCCCCACGCCGGAGCCATCCACCAGCACCTTACCCGAGGGTACGGTCTCGGCAAATTTCGCGCCCTTGGCGGAGATCTCCAGCACCTTGCCGATATCCGAAATGAAAATGTGATCCGGCTGCATGCCCATGCTGCGTGCGATCTCAGCATTGGCTGCTAAGTGCTTGTATTCACCGTGCACCGGCATAAAATAGGTGGGCTTGGTCAGCGCCTGCATCAGCTTGATCTCCTCCTGGCAGGCATGTCCCGATACGTGCACCTCTACCACAGAGTCGTGCAGCACCTTAACGCCCATCTTGGAGATCTCGTTGACAATGCGGTTGATCAGGCTTTCGTTGCCGGGAATTGCGCTTGCAGAAAGCACTACAAGATCCTGCGGACCGAGCGTGACCTGATTGTGCTCGCCGAACGCCATGCGGTAGAGTGCCGACATGGGCTCGCCCTGGCTGCCCGTGGTAACCAGCGTCAGCTCCTCGGGCTTGTATCTCTTGATATCCTGCAGCTCCACGATCACGCCGTCCGGCACAGTCATATATCCCAGCTCTCTTGCAGCGCTGACAATATTGAGCATGCTTCTGCCCGTAATGGCAACACGTCTGCCATGGCGCACACTGGTATCAATGATCTGCTGCACGCGGTGCACGTTGGACGAGAAGGTGGCTATGACGATTCTCTTGTTTTTGTTGACCGAGAAGATATACTCCAGCGATTCGCCCACCTTTTTCTCGGAAGGCGTATATCCGGGACGCTCCGCATTGGTGGACTCGCAAAGCAGCAGCAAAACGCCCTCCTTGCCCAGCTCGCCAAGGCGGGTCAGGTTCATGATCTCGCCCTCAATGGGAGTCAGATCCAGCTTGAAGTCACCCGAGTGCACCACAAGACCCACAGGGGTTCTGATCGCCAGCGCGCATGCGTCCGCAATCGAGTGATTGACGCGGATGAATTCCACCGAGAAGCACTTGCCAAGCGCCACGGTATCCCCTGCCTGCACACAGCGCAGATCCGCCTGCCAGGGCAGCTTGAATTCCTCCAGCTTGTTTTTCAGAATGCCAAGCGTCAGCTTGGTACCAAACACGGGCACGTTAAAGCTGCGCAAAAAATACGGAACGGCTCCAATGTGGTCCTCGTGTCCGTGCGTCAGCACCACGCCCTTGATCTTATCCTTATTGGTTTCCAGATACGACATATCCGGAATGACCAGATCGATGCCCGGCATATCCTCATCCGGGAATCCGATACCGCAGTCCACGATCAGCATCTCGTCGTCGCACTCGAACAAGGTCATGTTCTTGCCGACTTCCATCAAACCGCCAAGCGGAATGACGCGCAAGCGACTGTCGGGATTCTTGGCAATTGCGGGCGCCGTTTGCGCCACCTGCTCCTTTACAGCAGCCTCAGCCTTGCGTCTGCCCGTGCGCACGTGCGTTTTGCGCTCCGAGGGCTTCTTTTCTGCAGGTGCAGCCACCTCTGCAGGCTGCTTTGCGGTCTTGGCAGGTGCTTTTGCTGCAGTCTCTGCCTTTTGGTTGCGCTTGGCGGGCTTGGCAGGCTCAGCACTTTGCTTTTTGGTTGTTTTCTGTGCGGGCTTCTTTTTCTGCTCAGCCTCTACGCTTGCATAAATTTCCTCAAGAGCTGCGTTGATGATCTTTTCATTGACGCTTTTGCTCTCATTCTTTTTTCTTGCAGATTGCTTTTTGCCAACACCTGCATTACGGTTGGTTTGCTTTGCCATAGTTTTCTCCGTGTGCGCGCGGATCTCCTTTCCTTATTTTATAGCGCACAAAAGCCGAGCCCTCTCCGCAACGGTATTCCGTCCCCCGCCCCGGCAAAGAGCTCAAAGATTCAATTTTCATCAATAAAGAGGCTTGTGGATCGCCTCCAAAACGGTCACATCAGTTATGAATATTATATCATATCTTGCCCGAAATGTCAACAGGAGCGCAAAAGCTTACAAAAGCAAACAAAAAGCTTACAAAAGCAAACAAAAAGCTTACAAAAGCAGACAGATCAGTACCGCAATCCCCGCTCCTGCGACAACACCGCACGCAAAACCGATCCATGCCTGTGCCCCGATTCTTTTTTTGCTCTGTTTGGCAGCCTCCTGCCCTTGGCTTTGATGGATGATTCTGGTCGCCTCGCTGATCATATCCTTGCCCGCTGCCGCGCCGCTCTCCCGCTTGAGCACAAAATATGCCTCCTCAAACAGCGAATCCTGCCCCAGCTTGACCACATACATTCTCTTTTGTGCACCCTTGAGCATATTGCCCTCCTCTTACCTCTTTTCTGAATTGAGTATTGACCTGCACGGTTGCGCAATTGCACGCTTTTCAAATTTCTTGTTCCGTCCTTACAAGCAGTGTTTCGCCTCTGTACGACACGCTGCGCCATGCAATACCAATTTTTCAGAAAATTCACCATTTATTTCCAATTTCGCCTTGACAAAATACGCGTCATTTATTATAATAATATTGCTGAAAACAAATCATGATATATAAAGGAGATTACGTTATGAAATCAACCGGAGTCGTACGCAAGGTAGACGAGCTTGGCAGAATCGTACTGCCCATCAGCATTCGCCAGACCATGGACATCAACGAAAAGGACCCGCTGGAGATCTTTACCGACGAAAACCGTATTATCCTGCAAAAATACCATCCCGCATGCGTATTCTGTAACAACGCGGATCGCATTGTGTATTTCAACAACAAGCGCATCTGCGAGGATTGCCTGGAAAAGATCAAGACACAGCTTTAATGCACGGAAAGGAAGATCATCATGAAGCTTTTGGATATCAAACAAGCATTGCAGGCAGGCGAGTTGGACGCGCGTCTTGCACAGGTTTACGGTGACGATGCAGTTGCAGCACAGCGTGCGCGTTATGCAGCAGCCATGGATTCGTTTGCCGCACTGTACGGCACCGAGCGCGAGGTTTCCTTGTTCTCGGTTTCGGGCAGAAGCGAGCTTTCCGGCAACCACACCGACCATAATCACGGCTGCGTGGTAGCCGCATCCATCAATCTGGATATCATTGCAGTGGCTTCTGCAAATGATTCGGGCATCATCCGCGTCAAGAGCGAGGGCTTTGGCATGGACGAGGTGGATATTTCTGCATACAATGCTCCCGATCCTGCAAAATATGCCACCTCGGCATCCATCATCGCAGGCATGAGCGCACAGTTTGCCGCTTCAGGTCTTTGCACGGGCGGATTTGACGCTTATACCACCTCCGACGTGCTCAAGGGCTCCGGCATCTCCTCCTCCGCTGCCTTTGAGGATATGATCGGCAACATTCTCAACCACCTTTACAATGATGGTAAGGTAGACAACGTAGAGATCGCAAAAATGTCGCAAAAGGCAGAAAATCTGTTCTTTGGCAAGCCCTGCGGTCTGATGGATCAGGTAGCCTGCGCGCACGGCGGCATTGTTGCCATTGATTTTGCTGACCTCTCCTCCCCCGTCATTCGCGGTGTTCCCTTTGATATTACCGGCGCAGGCTATGCGCTTTGCATTGTGAACACGGGCGGCAACCATGCTGACCTGACCGACGATTATGCCTCTATCCCCGCAGAGATGAAGGCGGTTGCCGCATACTTTGGCAAAAAGGTTTTGCGCGAGGTGGACGAGGCAGACGTGATTGCTGCCATTCCCGCGCTGCGAGAGCAGCTTGGCGACAGAGCCGTCCTGCGTGCGCTGCACTTCTTTGCGGAAAACAAGAGAGTACTGGCGCAGACAGATGCTCTGCTCTCGGATGATCTGGACGCATTCCTTTCTCACGTTTGTGCCTCCGGTCAATCCTCCTTCTGCTACCTGCAGAACGTTTACACCACCAAAGCCCCCGACGAGCAGGGACTTTCGCTGGCGCTTTGCTTGGCAGAGCGCGTGCTCGGCGGCAAGAGAGCTGCATGGCGCGTGCACGGCGGTGGCTTTGCAGGCACCATTCAGGCATTCGTTCCCACAGCGCTGGTGCCCGAATTCCGCGCAGCAATGGATGCAGCGTTCGGACAGGGTGCATGCCTGCCCTTGCACATCCGCCTCCAGGGCGCTTGCAAGATCGCTTAAGTGAGGGCTGCACATGTCGTTCTTCTCTAATAAGAAAGCTCCCATGCTGCCAAATCAACCTCCGCAGCAACAGCAGCCGCGCGAAAAAAAGCCGATCACCAAAGAGGATAAAAAGCTGCTCTGGACGCTCATCGGCTGCAGCGTAGCCTCCACCCTGGTTTATTTCGTTGCGGTTTCGGACGTGCTGCGCATTTGGATTGTCGCCAATTTCGCCCCTGACGTCGCGCGAATCCTTGCAGGGATCTTCGGCATTGGCACCATGGTAGCGTTTGCCGTGGTTGCCACGGTATTTCTGGTGGTGTACATCCTTTATAATCGTGGCTTTACCCGCGATAACGTCACACCCGAGATGCTGCCCGACACCATGAGCGAGCATGAAAAAACCGCATTCATTCAGGAAGCCGTGGACAGAAAACGCAAATCCAAATGGATGATCATTGTCATCATTGCGCTGTTCTGCCCCTTGGCAATCGACTTTTTGATCCTGACCGCCATTCCTACGTTGCTTGGCCCCATTTTCGGGGATTATCTTGGTATGTAATATGGCAAGCTACCGCATCTGTACTCTGTTTTCCGGCTCCAAGGGCAACTGTACTTACATAGAAACGCCGCAAGCCAGAATTCTGATCGATATGGGAAAGAATTGCCGCGCGGTCTGCACGGCACTGCAAAGCATCGGTGTGGATCCCGATGCACTGGACGCGGTGTTTATCACGCATGAGCACCGCGACCATATCGATGCTCTCTCTGTCTTTTGCAAGCACCATCCTCTGCCCATTCACGTGCAAGCCGCCAGCGCTGCAAGAATTCTGCAGAGCGCTGCGCACACAGAAAGCCTCTTGCACGTCTATCCCGATGCCGCTGCATGCTGCGTGCGCGTGGGAGATCTGAGTGTGCAGGCATTCCGTACACCGCACGACAGCCGCGCATCGGTTGGCTATCGCATGACGCTGCATGCAGAGCAGCCCATCCATATCGGTTATGCGACCGACATCGGCTGCGTCACCCCCGAGATTCTGGAAAATCTCTTGGGATGTGAATCGGTGGTGCTGGAATCCAACCATGACCCCGATATGCTCATGGACGGTCCCTACCCCTATGACCTCAAGCTGCGCATCCGCGGCAAAAAGGGCCATCTTTCCAACGAGGAATGCGCAGGCGTGGCAGCGCAGCTGTATGCCGGTGGCACCAAGAATATTCTGCTGGCGCATCTGAGCGAGCAGAACAACACGCCCCGTCTTGCATTTCACGAGACCTTTTGCGCCATTGCGGATAAGGAATTCAACCTGCGCGTTGCCGACCCCGAGCACGTCAGCTGGCTTTTGCCCTAAGGAGAAGGTATGTTAAACGTAAAACTCATCACAATCGGCACGCTCAAGGAATCGTATCTGCGCGAGGCTGCCGAGGAATACAAAAAGAGACTGGGCGCGTACTGCAGGTTCACCGAGGTCAATCTTTCAGAGGTCAAGCTCTCGGACAAGCCTTCCGAAAAGGAAATCAGTGCCGCGCTTGAGGCGGAGGGCAAGCAGATCCTTACCGCCATGTCTTTGCGCGCCTACAAGATCGCCCTGTGCGTAGAGGGTAAACAGCTCTCCTCGGAGCAGCTGGCGCAAAGATTTGAGCAGATCAGCCAGACGCACGGTGAGATTGTGCTGGTCATCGGCTCTTCCTTCGGGCTTTCTCCCACGGTCAAGAGCGCGTGCGATATGCGACTTTCGGTCTCGGCACTGACCTTTCCGCACCAGCTGATGCGCGTCATCCTCTTGGAGGCAACCTATCGCGCATTCACCATTATCAAGGGCACGCCCTATCATAAATAATTCGCGCTTTTTTGCAGGGGGGCATTCTGTGCTCCCCTGCTAAATATTTTTCGTTTTTTTCATATTTCGTGTAACCTATCCCTGCCAAAATCCGTCTTTACAGGTGAAGGACATGACCATGGGTCAGATCAAGGAGGTAGCATCGTGGACGACAAAACAATCGTTGCCCTGTACTGGGAGCGCTCCGAAGCAGCGATTGAACATTCGCAGCAAAAATACGGAAAGTACTGCTACTGTATCGCCAACCGCATTCTGCACAGCCATCAGGATTCGGAGGAATGCGTCAACGATACCTGGGTACGCGCATGGCACGCCATGCCGCCCGAGCGTCCGTCTTTTCTGCAGGCATTTTTAGGCAAGATCACACGCAACTTAGCCCTTGATCGCTATGCCTATGACCGCGCGCAAAAGCGCGGCGCCGAGGTGGATCGGATTGCCGAGGAGTATTGGCAGTGCGTGCCAAGCGGTGAGCCCTCACTTGCCGATCAGGCTGCGCTGCACGATGCCATAAACGGCTTTCTTGCCACGCTGCCAAAGCGCACGCGCATCATCTTTATGCAGCGCTATTGGTATCTCTGCTCCATCGAACAGATCGCTGCCGAGCATGGGCTGGCGGCAGGCAACGTCAAGGTCATACTGCACCGCACGCGAAGATCCTTCAAAGAGTATCTTGTAAGCAAAGGAGTATTCGACATATGAAAAAGAAGCAATGGCTCAGATCCCTGGAGGGCGCGGATGACCGTTACGTCATCGAAGCGGCTCCCACGGGCGCTGCTTCGCACAAGCGATCCCGCAAATGGGCGCGCATGCTCAGCATCATTGCCGCCTGCCTTGCCCTTGCGCTGCTGCTTGGCACAGCTGCGCTGTTTATTCCCTACAAAACCACACCGCCAAGCGTTGCCGCGTACAGCGGCAGCGAGTATTTTGACATCATTCAAAGGCTCAACGAATACAATCACGAGCCCCCCTTGTTCAAAAACACCTTTGATCTGCTGCTTAGCATTGGCAGCATGTTCACAAATTCCAAGGAGCAAATGGACTCAACCAACGGTGAGGCAGCGCTCGACCCGGGTGAAGCGGGCGGCAGCTATGCAGAGATCACCGACAATCAGGTTGCGGGCGTGATCGAGGCGGATCTGATCAAGCGCAGCGATTCACACATCTTTTATCTTTGCGGCGAGGAGCTGTATATCTACAGCATCGAGGGCGAGAACAGCACGCTTGTCGGCACGTACGACACAAAGCAATACGGTACGGACTATTTTCAGGCAAAGGAATTCTTTCTTTCAAAGGACTGCAAGACCCTGACGGTGCTTGCCAATTACGGCAAAAAAACGTTTACCGAATACCGGTGTATGGTCAAGGTCATCGTACTTGACGTCAGCAATCCCGCAAGCGTCAAAGAGATCTCCAACACGGACGTCTCGGGTGAATACCTCTCTTCCCGTCTGACCGAGCACGGACTTTTGCTTATGACGCGCTTTTCCTGCTACGAGCCCGATTTTTCCAACGAGCACACCTTTGTGCCGCAGATCGAAATAGACGGAGAGCTGCAGAGCATGCCGCCGGAGCACATCGTTTATCCCGAAACGCTCACCAATCCGAGCTATACCGTGATGCTGATGATGGATGCCACGGGACAGCGAGTGATTGACAGCACGGCATTCCTCTCTTATGCCGACGACGTGTACGTCTCTCCCGACGCCATTTACGCAACAAGAGAATTTGACGAGTACGGAGCTGCCAATCTTTTAGGTGAGCAGGATTATCGGACCCGCAGCGAGATCTTTCGCATGGGCTACGGTGCGGACGGCTTTGATTCGCTTGGCAGCGTCACCGTGGACGGCTACGTGCTCAACCAATACAGTCTGGATCAGTATAAGAACACCTTGCGCGTGGTGACCACCACATCGCAAAGCTCCACCATGGCAAACGAGTGGGGCTTGATGCCGAGCTATATCGGTGCAAATCTTTACGTCATCGACCTTGACAGCATGGAAATTGCCGCCTCGGTGGAGCAATTTGCCCCTGCCGGAGAGGACGTCAAATCAGTGCGCTTTGACGGTGACACCGCCTACGTTTGCACCGCCATCCGCATGACCGACCCCGTATTCTTCTTTGACCTTTCTGACCTTGACGACATCAAGGTCAAAAAAACAGGCACCATTGAGGGATTTTCTTCAAGCCTTGTCAATTTCGCAAATGGATATCTGCTGGGCATTGGCAGAGGATCGGGCTGGAACACGCTCAAGGTGGAGATTTACACCGAGGGAGAGGAGACGGTGGAATCCTTCTGCAAATTCGAGCTGCCCGATTGTGAATACAGTCAGGATTACAAGAGCTATTATATCGACCGCGAGAAAGGCTTGATCGGTCTTGGGATTTACGCCTACGACGAATCCTATGGATGCGCCTATATCGTACTGCAATTTGACGGGCAAAGCATTCGCGAGGTGCTGCGCGTTCCCTACACTGTCAGAAACAATCCCGAGCAAATGCGCGGTGTGTATATCGACGGCTACTACTACGTCTGCAATCATTCGCTCTTTGACGTGCTTGCCCTTGATCTCGATTAAAGCACGCGCAAATCCCCCGAAAAGAACAAAAGCAGAAGTCTTACCGACTTCTGCTTTTTTGTTATCATGCCTGCAAGCACCGGGCTTGCCGATGATCTTATTCCTGTTCGTTTTCTTGCTCGGGCTGCTCAAATTCCAGCGGCACCAGCTGCTCATCCTGCTCGGGCTCAGGCTCGGGAGCATCCTCGGGCTCGGGCATGGTGGATTCCGCACCGAAAATGGTTTCGTAAAGCAGCTCGGCAAACATGCCGTGCATCTCGCGGCAGGGATGATTGATGCCGTTTGCCAGCAGCTCGGTGATATCCATGCCGTTTGCCTGCATCTGCTTCCACATCTCGTATCCGTCCGCCACCGGCACACCGCATTCAAATGCCACCTGACGCGCCGCCTGCATAAAGGCATCCATTTTTCCGCCGTTCTGCATGCCGGCTGTTGCCTCGGCATACACGATAAACGTGTCTGTCACCGCGTCGGTGACGTGTGTATTGAGCATATTCGGGGTCATGAACAAGGTCTCAATGCCCGCCTGCGTAAGAGCGGTGAAAATGCCGCGCAGCGCGTCGGTATAGCTCTGCAGCTCTCCGCCCACGTCGTTCAGACCGTAGCACACCACGCAAAGGTCGGGGCGGTGCGAGATCACGTCCCGCTCCAGTCTTTGCAAGCCGCCCGCAGCTGAATCGCCTGAAACGCCTGCGTTGATGATGCTGACCGGGATCCAATCGTATTTCTGCGCAATCATCAGGCGAAGGCGGTTGTGATACACAGCCGCAAAGTCAAACACGCAGCCGCTGCCACCCTCGGTGTTCTCAAACGCGCCATGCGTTACGCTATCTCCCAAAAAAGCAATGATGGGAGTGCCCGAATACGGGTTTTCCCTGCTCTCTAACAATTCCTTGAATTTCATCTATCTGAGTTCTCCTGTTTGTTTCATGGTTCGATTTTATCATATCAGGCAGGGCTTTGTCAAGTAAAAACGCAGGCTCTTGCGCATTTTTGCTTGTCAAAATTCGAGCCTTATGCTATAATGGAGATATCAAAAGTCAAAGGAGGTGCACCGTGTCTGTTTTCTGGATCAAGCTGATTGCTGCCATCAGCATGCTGATTGACCACGTGGGAATGATTTTGTTCCCCGATGTGCTGTGGATGCGCATTGTGGGCAGACTGGCGCTGCCTTTGTATGCGCTGTGTATTGCCGAAGGATTTCGTCACACGCGCAATCGCCTTGCCTACTTTTTACGCATTTTTGTGTTGGGCGCCATTTGCCAGGTGGCATATCTGTTTGTTTCCGAGCATTTGTACCTTGGCATTCTGATCACGTTTTCCGTCTCAATCGTGCTGCTGTTTTTCCTGGATGCGTTGCTTTGCGCTTGCCGTCACGAGAAAACCCCCCTTGACTCTCTTTTGCAAAAGATTTTCAAAAAAGCGCTTCCTGGCGGAGTGATCATTGCGCTTTGCGCACTTTGCTTTGGCGCAGCGCTTGCAGGTGCCGTTGCTTTGACCGTGTTTGTGGACGTGGATTACGGCTTGACCGGCATTCTCTTCCCTGTCCTGGTCTATCTTGGCGGCAGCAGTCGCATCGGTAAGCTGTGCGGTGCTTCGGCAGGTACGGTGCTGCTCGCCTGCAATCTGGAGCACTCGCCTACTCCGCGCATCTGGTCACTTTTGGCTCTGATTGTGCTCGCACTGTACAACGGCAAGCCCGGAAAATACAAATTGAAATACTTTTTCTACGTTTTTTATCCCGTTCACCTGCTTTTATTGTACGGAATTAAGATATTTATTGAAGTTTTTATCAAATAGTTATTGCATTCCAAGATAGTCTGTGATAAAATTAGATTATGAGTATCAGTAAAGGAGGTCTCTTCTATGACCAATGTAATTCCCGAAACCGTTCATACCCTTGTTCACCGTGCTCAGAACACACTGTTCTGCGAGCAAGGAAAGGGTACCTTGTGCCGCGATGAGAATGGCACACTCTATGCCGTTGTTTCCGGCATGCGTATGCAGGAGGTTGATCCTTTTGGCGCACTCTGCATGTATGTAAGCAAGGACGGTGGTCAGAAATGGTCTCCTCCTATTGTTATCCGTCAGTCCTATTCGGATGACCGCGATCCCTCAATCGTATACCTTGGCAACGGCAGACTGATGGTCAGCTGGATGTCCTTCCCTGCAACCGCATATCTTGGCACCATGTTCCAGGGTATCAAGAATGCCGCAAGCCGCAACAGCACAGGTCCCATCATGGGCATGCTGTCCTCTTATCCTTATCTGCCCCGTGAGCAGATGAGCGGCGGCTCCTTCTACATGATTTCCGACGACTATGGCATGACCTGGTCCGAGCCCGTAAAGATGCCCTTCTTCTCCCCCTTTGGTCCTACCCGTTGCCAGAATGGCGGTCTGATCTTTGCGGGTGAGGAATGCTTCTCGGGTGACGAGCAGCTCAAGAATACGCTGGGCATTTACGTCAGCGTTGACAATGGCGATAACTGGGAATTCGTTGCCCTGATGCCTGAGCTGGAAAACAAGGATATGGGCATCAGTGCTCCCCACATCATCGAGCTGCCCAATAACAGATTGTTTGCCACCGTGCATGCAAATCAGGGCTCCTTGAAGGATCCCTCCGGCAACGTGGTATATCACGACCATACGCTCTACACCACCTATTCAGATGACTACGGCAAGACCTGGAGCGATTGGCGCTGCTTGCACGTTTCCGGTGCGCCCGGACATCTGCTGCTGCACTCCACCGGTGCGCTGATCTGCACCTATGATCGCCACGTAGCTCCCTTCAAGAAGATCGCGCTTGTCAGCTATGACAACGGCTTCTCCTGGGCTGAGGAATACACCCTGGCAGAGGACGGAGACGGCGGCTTTGACCACGTATCTACCGTGGAAATGCCCGACGGCAGCCTGCTGACCATGTATCGCGGCATTTGCGACGGGGATGCATTCCACTCCACCGTTTGCACCGCATGGAAGCTGGAGCCCCACCCCGAGCTTGCACAGAACCAGCAAAGTGCTGAGTAAGTTTTTATATTCTTGCCCCGAGCCGACACACGGCTCGGGGCTTTTTGTATTCAAATTATTTACAAACTCCCGAGCGAAATCTATTGACAACTCGGTCAATATGTTGTATAATTTATTTAATCATGAATAATTATGTTCCGGAGGAATTCTACATGAAAAAGATTCTTGCTGTGGCAATGGTTCTCGTCCTGTTCGCTGCACTGGTTGCTTGTGAAGCTTCCAAGGGCGACCTGACGTCCATTAACGATTACGTTGCTCCTAACTATACCGAAACAGTTGATACAGGTTATTTCACCTTTGCTGAGGCAGGCGGTAACACTGCTGTGATCACCGGCTACGTTGGTCTGGCTGAGCCTCACGCGGTTGTCATTCCCGAAACCGTTACCGTTGCTTCGCTGAGCGAGGACGTAAAAGATGAAGATACCGTCAGAACCATCATTGGTATTGATGATAACGCGTTCTACTACTGCACCGCTATGACCTCTGTTACCATTCCCGAAACGGTTGAGTCTATTGGCGATTGGGCATTTGCAGGCTGCACAAGCCTGACCGAGATTGTACTTCCCGATAAGGTTGTTTCGATCGGTGAGGGTGCTTTCCACGGCTGCGATAAGCTGACCACCATCGATATGCCCGCAAATCTGGTTTCCATTGATGATTTCGCATTCTACGGCTGCGACAAGCTGACCGCTGTTGAACTGCCCGCAACGCTGACCACCATCGGCTCCGCTGCTTTCTTTGGCTGCCAGAGCCTGACCTCCCTGACCTTCCCTGCAGGCATGACCGCGATCGGCGATATGGCTTTCTACAAGTGCAATTACCTGACTGCCATTGACATGTCCGCGATCACCGCACAAGAGGGTGATATTGAGCTGGGTGAGTACATTTTCTGGTCCGATCTTGCAAGCATTATCACAACGCCCGCATCCGGCCCTGTTGCTGATTACGTAGCGAACATCGTTCCCTCCGGCATTGGCGGTGACGAGGATGCAACCACCGAGGCAGAGACCGATGAAACCGAGCCCGAGGAGCAGACCACCGAGGCTGCAGAATAAAAACAAAAAAATTAAGCAGCAAGTGCAAATGCGCTTGCTGCTTTTTTATGCTTCAAATAAAAAATAGTTCTTGATTCCCAAAAGCGCTGCATCCGAGACGTAAGGCAACACAGCCCATTGCAGCACAGTGCAATCGGCACACCGCTCATCTAAGCATCCGCAGCGTGCGCAGAACGGATGGCGCGGATCGGTAATCTTTTTGTGCATATACGCATACTGTTTGGGCGGCTTGATAGGCATTTTTGCCATACGTGTTCCAAACAGCACACCGCTATCCTCATAAATGGCTTGCAGACGCGCAGCGCTTTCGGTATTGGCATCGGATGGCAAACGCATGCAAGCCTGCAAAACAAAGCCAAGACTGGCGGAATTCACGTACAGCCAACCGCTGCGCGCATGCGCTTTATTTCGCATCAATGACAGTAACACAACGAGAAACAGCACACTTGCCTGACCCGAGGGCTGCATTTCGGGCAGCACCTGCTGCCCCTGCATGGCTGAGAGCTCCACGGTCTTTGGCAGCATGAGCTCCACACCAAACAAATCGGCACAGCGCAAAATGCACTCCTCCATAGCGAAAGCATTGGGGCTCTCATGGCATGCCTCTACAACGTAGCGAAGATCTGACACAGTGCTCAGCACGTCCTGCATTGCCTTTCGATCTTGCACAGCAAGCTTGGAGCGCACTGCTCCCGACTGTCCGTCAATATATGCCTCTCCCAGCGCACCGCTCTGTGCAAGATAAGCCAGCGCAGATGAGGAAAGCCCGGACTTGATTACAAACACGAATCTTCCGATATTCCCAAACATGGGCAAAAGGATCGTGCCCCCATCACCTGCAAGGCAGACGGGCATACTATAAAGCTTATCCTCAATTTTCAACCAATCACGCGCAGAAATACCAAGCAGCTCCAAAAGTGATGGCTGCTGCTCCCCTGCCCGCGCACAGCGATATGCCAAGGGCGGGCTGCCCTGACTGTTGAGGTCATACAAATATAAATCATCACAGAAAGCAAACGCTTTCATCGGCTCTTGCGCCTGCGCTCTCACAGCTTTCTCCCCAGCTGCAGTTGCTGCACGGTCCAGCCGTTGAGCATGCAATCATCCTCTGCCTGCAGTTCGGCAAGCAGGCGGTGGCGCATGCGCTGCAGCACCTTGGCATACATAGGATCGGCAATCAGATTGTGCAGCTCGTAAGGGTCGCTCTCCAGATCGTAAAGCTCATCGATATCGGTCAGATTCCAGGTATACTTGATATTGCCCATGCGCAGCATTCTCTGCGAGTAAAGACCGAATTGCTGACCGTTATAGGTCACCATAACCGCATCACGAAGCACGTCACTCTGCCCCGTCAACACGGGCAAAAGACTCTTGCCTACCATATATTCCGGCACGGGCAGACCCAAAAGCTCCAAGATGGTCACCGGAATATCCAATGCATTTGTATTGAACGCTTTGGACGTCAGCCCCTGCGCAAATCTTGCGGGACAGTGCCATACGTGCGGAATGCGCACGATCTCCTCATACATGTTATAATGCTTATCCATCTGCCTGCGGTCACCACAATAATCTCCGTGATCCGAGGTGTAAATGATGACCGTATCATCCAGCTTTCCGTGGTCCTCCAGCCAATCGATCACCTGACCGATGGCATGGTCCACCTGCGTGATTTGCGCATAGTATCTGGCAACCACGGGAGCAAAGAACTCCCAATCCTTATCCTCGGTGTTCCAGTTGAGCAGCTGTTGGCGCTGGATATATGGCTTGTTTTCATACAGGTCCTCAAATGCTCCCCATTGTGGGATGGTAGCGGGATCATACATATCCGCAAACTCGCGCACGGGAGTGCAAGGCAGATGCGGCTCGGAAAAATCCATCTGAATCAGCCAAGGATGACCGTCCTGCCACTCTTCCATCAGGCGCATGACGTGCGCAGAGGTCTGATGTGTGGGGGCATATTGCTTGTCCATATCGTAGACCTGACCCCAAAAGCCGTTTGTCGGCACGCACTCGGGGTGCTTTTGTGCCATGGGGCGCATGATCTCGGAGCGCGGCACGTATACGTCATACCCCATAGATGCAGGGGTAGCGTTATATCCACCCTCCCAAGGTCCGACCCAGCCGGTGTGATAGCCCAATATATCATGTACCTGACGCGCCCAGGAGTCACTGTCCGCAGGCAGCATGCCGGTATAGATCTTCTGATTATAATTCCAGAGCGCACCGATCTTTTCGGATCTCTTGCCACTCAGCATGCTTTGTCTGGAGGGGCAGCACACGGGAATGGGGCAATAGCTGTTGGTCAGATTGACACCGCCCTTGGCAAGGCGGTCGATATTGGGAGTCTTGACGGGATAGCGATTGGCATATCCCAAGCAATCCCATCTTTGCTGATCCACGCAGATCCATAAAATATTGGGAGTATTCATTGCATTGATCTCTCCTTTTGCAGCATAAATGTATAAAGTGCCGCTAAGGCACATCCGGTATCCGATAAAACCACGTCGCGCATGCGTCGGCAGCCACCACCGCACACGGGCAAGAAACGGCAGGATCGGCACAGCGCAGGGGCTGCGGGGTGCTCCTTGACAAAGCGGTCCATGCCCTCGCTCTGCAGCGTTTGCGCAATGGTATGGGTGTGCACGTTGCCGGTGCAATACGTGGGCAGCACGTAAAAATCACAGGGGTAAATTGAGCCGTCCGACTCCACGATCAGCTGCGGCGTGCAATAGCCGCAGGCACCGCAAAATCCACCGCGTCCTTGCAGCGTGGCAAGTGCCTGATCGAATTCTCTGACCGAAAAGGGCGGCTTACCGTTCCTGAAATCCTCGCGCCACAGTCTGTAAAAGGCGGTGTAAAAGCGACCGAGCATTGCGGCATCGGGAGCATGATCCGATGCACAGGAACCATCCATCGACGGCAGGCACGGAATCAGCTGCACGTGCGAAGCACCAATCTTTTTATAGAATTTATAGAGCTGCGCGGGGTGTGCCGCCACGCGCGAGGTGATCACGCTCAGAATATTATGGCGAATGCCGTGCTTTTTGAGCGCAGCAAGCGACTCCATCACACGCGCGTGCGTGCCCTTTCCATCGGGCGTCTTGCGGGCGGCATCGTGCAGGACGGCATCACCGTCGAGTGAAAGCCCGATCAACACGTCGTGCTTTGCAAAAATGCTGCAATAGACGGGATCGTTCAAAGCAAGCCCGTTTGTCTGCACGGCATAGGTGGCATCCAGCCCCGCGTCCTTGACGTCGTCAAAGAAATCGTCAAAATGCTCCTGCCCCCAAAGCAGCGGCTCACCGCCCTGAAAGGCAAAATGCACGCGCTGTGCTCCGCTCTCCTGAACGCGCGCGATCAGCTGCCGCGCAGTGCCAAGGCTCATGTAAGTGTTGGTTTGTGCGCCGTATTCCAAAAGATCGTGATAAAAGCAATACTCGCATGCCATCTGGCAAAGCCCCGACACAGGCTTGATCATAACGGTCAATTCCTTCACAGCGCACCTCCTTTGACCTATTGATACCATTATACCATATCCCCCAAGGGTTTGCAAGGGTTCATAGAAAGTTCTTTGTATCGGGCGGGACATCGTGGGGGGGCAACAGCAAGATTGCTCCCAGCGCACAAAATAAATATCCACCCGCCATAGTGATATGCACCCCAAAAGTTAGACACTTTTGGAGGTGCATATTTTTTATGGGTAAAACAGGAAGAGAAAACATGAGATACTCGACAGAATTCAAGATGTGTGTTATAATGGACATGCGAGAACAC
>SVQP01000003.1 GCA_015065285.1 Oscillospiraceae bacterium
CCGGCAGATCAAGCTCCTTCGCCGTCGCGACAAGATCGTTGCCATCGGTGAGATCGGCTTTGACTATTACTGGCAGCCGGTGAATAAGGAGCTGCAGCGTGAATACTTTTCGCGCCAGCTGGATATGGCGAAGGAGCTTGATCTGCCGGTCGTCATCCATGACCGCGAGGCGCACGGGGATTGCCTTGCCATGATCAGGCAGTACCCGGGTGTGCGCGGTGTGTTCCATAGTTATTCGGGCAGTGATGAGATGGCAAAGGAGCTGCTCAAGCTGGGCTGGTATCTGTCGTTCGGAGGTCCCGTAACATTTAAAAACGCGGAAAAAGTCAGACGTGCCGCAAGCGTTGTGCCGCTTGAAAGACTACTGCTGGAAACCGATTGCCCTTACCTGACACCGCACCCGTTTCGCGGACAGATCAATCATTCGGGACTGATGCATCTGACGGCACAAATGCAGGCGGAGCTGCACGGTGCGAGTGTGGACGAGATTGCAAAGGTTACGGCAAATAATGCCAAAAAACTGTTTGGAATTGAATAAATTTGTGTAAAACAAACAAAAAAGGGGGCGTAATTTTTACGTCCCCTTTGTAAAAAAATCAATTTGGTATCTTGAAAAATCATTTTTGGTGCTGTATAATAAAATAGTATGCTGTATAAATATTGGCATATTTGCACCATGAAAAAACATTTCGTTTTGCAATAAATTTCAAGGAAAGGATCCCTCGTCCCGGCAAAGGTCGGGAAAAAAGGAAACAAGGAACACTATCATGGCTACTTTTAACACCAAGCAGATCAGAAACGTTGCTCTGTTGGGCCACGGCGGCTCGGGCAAGACCTCTCTGGCAGAGTCTATGCTGTACGTCTCCGGCGGCATCGACCGTCTGGGTAAGACGTCTGACGGCAACACCGTTTGCGACTACGACGCAGAGGAAAAGGCAAGAGGCTTCTCTCTGTCCGCATCTCTGGCGCACATCTTTTGGAAGGATATTAAGATCAACGTCATCGACGCTCCCGGCTACCTGGATTTCGAAGGCGAAGTCAACCAGGCTGTTCGCGTAGCTGACAGTGCTGTGATTATGGTTGACGGTAAGGCAGGTCTTGAGGTTGGTACCGAGCTTGCATGGGATAAGGCTTGCGCTATGGGTATCCCGAAGGCATTCTTTATCAACAAGTGCGACGACTTGGACGCTCACTTCAACAAGACCTTTGCAGAGCTGCACGAAAAGTTCGGCAACTCTCTGTGCCCCGTATTCATCCCCGTTGGTAAGAACGGTAAGGATATCACCATGATCGACCTGATCGACATGAAGGCATACGTATATGACGACAGCGGCAAGAGAACCGAGACCGCTATGACTGCTGAGCTGGAAGCAAATGCAGAGAGATACCAGGAGGTTCTCAAGGAAGCACTGGCAGGCACCTCCGACGATCTGATGATGAAGTTCTTCGACGGTGAGGAGTTCACCAAGGAAGAGTCCATGGAGGCAATGCACCAGGGTATTATCGACGGTACCATCACTCCCGTATTCTGCGGCGCTGCTACCAGACTGTGGGGCGTTGTTGCACTGATGGATTCCATCGTAGAATCCTTCCCCAGACACACCGCTAAGAAGGTTGAAAAGCTTTCTGACGGCTCTGAGGCTGAGATCAAGGTTGACGGTGAGACCGCGCTGTTCGTATTCAAGACCGTCGCTGACCCGTTCCTTGGCAAGATGTCCTTCTTCAAGGTAATGAACGGTACTGTCAAGAGAGATATGGTGCTTACCAACCTGACCAGCGATGCGCAGGAGAAGATGGCTCATATTTACATTATGAAGGGTAACAAGCAGACTGAGGTTGAAGAGCTGGCTTGCGGTGATATCGGTATGGTTGCAAAGCTGTCCGACACCAACACCAACGATACTCTGACTGCTACCGGCAAGGCTTACGCTGCTACCAAGTATCCCAATCCTTACATGTGCCAGGCTATGATGCCCGCAACCGCTAAGGATGAGAGCAAGATCTCTCAGGCTATTGCAAGAATGACTGAGGAAGACCTGACTCTGAAGTATGAAAACAACCCCGAGACCAAGCAAATGCTGATCTACGGTCTGGGTGATATGCACCTGAGCGTTCTGGCTGCCAAGATGAAGGGCAAGTTCGGCGTACAGATCAAGCTGGAAACTCCCAAGATCGCTTACCGCGAAAAGATCACCAAGAAGTGCGACGTTGAAGGTAAGCACAAGAAGCAGAACGGTGGTTCCGGTCAGTACGGTCACGTTAAGGTAAGATTTGCTCCCGGTGAAGAGGACGGTCTGACCTTTATCGATGCAACCGTTGGCGGTTCTGTTCCCAAGAACTTTATCCCCGCAGTTGAAAAGGGTCTGCAGGATGCTATGGCAAAGGGTATTGCAGGTTATCCCATGGTGAACCTTAAGGCAGAGCTGTACGACGGCTCTTACCACGCAGTTGACTCGGATGAACTTTCCTTCCGTACCGCTGCTAACCTGGCATACAAGAAGTGCCTGGAAATGTCCGCTCCCGTACTGCTCGAGCCTGTTGGTAGCCTGTTTATCACGGTTCCGGACGGCATGGTTGGTGACGTCATGAGTGATATTCCCAAGCGCCGCGGTAACGTAATGGGTATGAACCCCGCAGAGGGCAAGCCCGGTTACACGGTAGTTGAGGCTGTTGCTCCCAAGTCCGAGCTGGTATCCTACCCGATCGACCTGCGCGCAATGAGCCAGGGCAGAGCTTCCTTCGAATATGAAGTGACCGGCTATGACGTAGTTCCTGCGAACATCGCTCAGAAGGTTATTGAAGAGAACAAGAAGGCTGAATAATTTAAAAAGATCAAGGGCTGTCGCTTTTGCGGCAGCCCTTTTTTTGCGTGGAAAATATTTCGTTGTGCCCGACAGGGTGCGACGTTTTTTTTGCGTCGGACATGCTATGATATAGCCAAAAGAACGAAAGGATGCAAGAGTATGGGAAGAGCGACGTTTACTTATGAGGAAAGCGGATATTTTCTGCGCGTCAAGCTCAAGGGGGATATAGATCACCACAGCGCGGTTGCCACTCGCACGGGGATTGATACGCTGCTTTACAAAATACGCCCAAGGCGGCTTTATCTGGATCTGTCGTGTGTGGATTTTATGGATTCCTCGGGGCTTGGTTTGATCATGGGCAGATATGCGCTGATGAAGGAGATCGGTGGTGACGTGGTGGTGTGTGAGCCAAGCGCAGGCGTGGAGCGTGTGCTGAAGCTGGCGGGACTTGAACGGCTTGTGCGCGTTCAACGCAACAAAACGGACGGGGCAGCGCAGGACAAGCCCCGCGGACGCAAGGTCAGAAAGGAGGTGCTGAAATGAAATCGAATAAATTCAATGCCAAGGTGGTCAACAAAATGCAGATCAAGCTCCCCTCACTTTCTGTCAATGAAGGTATGGCACGAGCGGCAGCGGCAGCGTTTGTCTCGCAGTTGGATCCTACTGCGACCGAGCTTGCTGATATCAAATGCGCGGTATCCGAGGCGGTTACCAACTGCATTGTGCACGGCTATCGCGATACGGTGGGAGTTGTGCGCATGACGATCAAGCTGTGCGAGGGCAGGATCGTGCGTATTGAGATCGTGGACAAGGGGTGCGGCATTGCCGACGTCAAGCAAGCGCGTCAGCCGCTGTTTACCACCGATGCGGCAGGTGAGCGGAGCGGCATGGGGTTTACGGTCATGGAAAGCTTTACCGATGGGGTTCGCGTTTCTTCCAAGCCGGGGAAGGGAACCACTGTCACGATGGTCAAACTGCTGGATGCTCTCGATATCTCTACATAAACGTTTAAGAGGTGATGGATATCGAAAACACGATAGCACAAGAACGCATGGAAAAGAACCGCGAGCTTTTGATTCTGGCGCAGGCGGGAGATGAGCAGGCACTGGAGCAGCTCGTGGTGGACAATATGGCGCTGGTGCGCAGCGTGGCGATCAAATTTAAGGATCGCGGGACCGAATTTGAGGATCTGGTGCAGATCGGCACCATAGGCATGCTCAAGGCGATCCGCAGCTTTGAGGTGGAGCGCGGCACTGCTTTTTCCACCTATGCCGTGCCACTGATCGTGGGGGAGATCCGCAAGCATTTGCGTGACGACGGACCCATCAAGGTGGGCAGGGAATACAAGCGCATGGGGGCTTTGCTTCTTGGCGAGCGAAATCGGATCATGGCACAGTCGGGGAAAGACCCTTCGATCAAGGAGCTTGCACAGCGTTGCGGAATTTCCGCAGAGGATGCCGCGATTGCACTGGATGCCATTGCACCCGTCTCATCCTTGTCTGAAACCGTGTATGATGACGGTGGATTGACGCTGGAGGGCACGCTGCCCGACCGTGACAGCGCAGATGAAACCGAGCGCATGTTTGACCGCCTGGCACTCTCGCAAGCCATCGGACAGCTTGATCCGCTATGGCGCAAGATCGTACTGCTGCGGTATTGGCGCAATATGACCCAACAGCAGGTCGCAGCCGCGCTGGGACTGTCTCAGGTCAAGATCTCGCGCGAGGAAAAAAAGATCATGGCAAGGCTGAAAGAGCTGCTTACGGGGGCATAATCTGCTCTTAAAAGTAAAATAATGGTAGAAAAATCAACGACAAATTGCAAAATATCGCGAAATTGCAGGGCGGGGGAGGCTTGTCCGTCGCACTTTTAAGTAAAAACGGGATGCCGTCAAGGCATCCCGTTTTTGCTTTTTCAGATCTTTTCGATTCTGCCAACCTTGGCTTTTTCACAAATCTCATAGCGCTCGCTATATTGCAAAAGCTCGATATCACAGCCCTCACCAATGACAACCACGCGACCCGACACGCGCGGGCAGGTGACGTTTTCTATGGAAATATCGTCTCCCTCAATCGACTGCTCAACCTGAACGCCGCGAACCTGCTTGTCATGGAACGTGATTGTGATCAGCTTTTTGAAGAACTTGCGCTTTTTGTACTTGATCAAAATTTTGCTGCCACCGATGCTGCCGATCATACATCCGTCCTTGGTGTCAATTTCAATGCTTTCTGCGTTGAGCAAGCTGCCACAGCACAAAGCACCGTGAATAGAAACTGTTTCCGCCTCAATGTCACCGTCTACGTTCAGTCCACCGTGCGCGTCCAAGGTGCTGCATTTCAAATTTCCTTCTAAATTGACAACACCGGAAAGGTGAACGTTTTCCAAAGCCGTCAGGTTTTTGTCACAATTGATCGCGCCCGATACGTGCAGCGTCTTTGCTTTGAGATCGCCGCCAAAATCACATGCACCCGAAACGTGGATTTCTCCGGAGCATTCAACTGATGCATCTGCACCGGCAGAACCGGAGACGTGCAGCTCTGTGCATTTGACGTTGCCCTCAAGCGAGCCGCTGCCGCTGATTTTGATAACCTCGTATTCTCCTGCAGGGACAGTACCGCTGCCCGAAATTTTCATATCCATTGTTATCTCTCCTTTACTTGATCAAATGTGTCAGGTCGACCTGTGTACCATCGCCCTTTTCCAAGGTCAGTTCACGGATGTCGGAAAGGGTAAAGCTGCGGTCACCGTATACGGTACGGACAATCAGAACGGCTTGCTTCTGTGAGTTTTGGTTGATCTGCCCGGCAAGGTCGTCGAGTGAGTGCTCGTCCTTCTGATCCATGATCAGCTCCACTCTTTGGCAGATCAATACTTTTGGGAAAAAGGTCTCCTGACCCGTAACTGTTGATTTTTTGATAAACCAGTCCTCGGGAATCAAGCCCTTTCGCTTCCATCGGTAAAGCGCACCGTATGAAATGCCGTATTTCTCCAAAAGCTCCTTTTTGGAAATCAGTTCTTGCTCCATAGTGCCTCCTGTTTTTTCGAATGTAACAATGTTACGATACCATTATAGCATAACAATGTTACGCTGTCAATAGCTTTTTTTTGCAACATGGAAAAATTTGCAAATAAAAAGGGTACCGTACGTAGCGTACGGTACCCGAAGGATACACAATTGAAATCAGGTATTGTCCGCGATCACAACGATTTCGCAGTCGCTATGTCCGTTCATACACTTTTCAAAAGCCTCCTCGTCATCCCATTCCAGAACGATCTGCTTGGATTTCTTGTTCTTGATAACCTTGACCAGAACTACGATGCCTGCTGCAACAACAGCGGCTACGCCAAGAGAAATCAACACGATCTTCCATACGTTGTTATTGTTGTTCTTTTGTTCCATGTATGTTACCTCCGTAAAAAGTTTTCCACCTACAGTATACAGCATTTTGCTCGGAAAATCAAGTATTTTTTTTGCTTGTCGCAATTTTTTTTGCATTTGGACAAAAAAATTTTCATTTGCTTCACATTTTTCGCCTCGTGCAAGAAAAAATTTGAAAAATATCAGAAAAGGTGTGACAGAACAAAAAATATATGCTATAATATTAAACAGTGCGATATGAAAGGGGAGAGCGTGGTGACGTACAAAAGTATTTGTGAGCAGCTGCGCGGTGCGGGCATTGAAAATGCCGAGACCGAGGCAGGGCTGTTGCTGGAGCATTTTTGCGGTGTGCGTCCTGCCGAGCTGCTCTTTCGCAAAAACGAGGAATTTGATTTGCCGGCACTTGAGCATGCCGTTGCGCGCAGGCTTGACAGAGAGCCGCTGCAGTATTTGCTTGGCGAATGGGAATTTTTCGGTATGTCGTTTGCCGTCAGCCCCGACTGCCTGATTCCGAGAGCCGACACCGAGGTTTTGGTTGAAAAGGCAATCTCGCTTGTGCCCCACGGCGCGCATTTTGCGGATTTTTGCACGGGAAGCGGCTGTATTGCAGCAGTAGTGCTGGCAAACAGACCGGATACCAAAGCAACGCTTGTGGACGCATTTGAGAACACACTCGCCATGGCGAAAAAGAATTGCGAACGACACGGGGTGGACGCGCGTGCGCAGTTTGTACTGCAGGACCTGCTGCAGCCCCTGCAGGGTGTGTTTGAGCAGAAATTTGACTGTATACTGTCCAATCCGCCCTATATTCCCTGCGAGGTGGTCAAGGGACTTGCTCCCGAGCTTGCGCACGAGCCGCAGGCGGCACTGGACGGGGGAGAGGATGGCTTGAATTTTTACCGCCATTTCCTTGCGCAGAGCCGGCACGTGCTCAAAAAGGGCGGCTTTTGGTGCTTTGAGATCGGATACGATCAGGCAGATGCCATGCATCAATTGGCTGCTGCACACGGATTTTCCTGCGAGATCGGATATGATCTTGGCGGCAACGCGCGCACAGCTCTGATCAGAAAACTTGATTGATGACAAAAGGAGATAGATGACTTTGAATATTGTGGTTTTGATGGGCGGACTTTCGCCGGAAAGAGACGTTTCGCTGACCTCGGGGTCGCTGATTGCCAACGCACTGATCCGAAAAGGGCACAGAGTGTGCCTGCTTGACGTGTATCTTGGAACGCAGCTTTCGGAAAAAGGACTTGACGAGTGCTTTGTTACCACGCCTTATCCGGCGCACAGCGTCAGTGAGCAGGTGCCCGATTTAGAGGCGCTTGTGCGCGAGAGCGGAAACGGAGACGCCAAGATCGGTGCGAACGTCATCCCACTTTGCAAGTATGCCGACGTGGTGTTTATGGCGCTGCATGGAGATATGGGGGAAAACGGTCAGTTGCAGGCAACGCTGGATTCCTTTGGCATTCGCTATACGGGCTCCGGTTACGTAGGCAGCCTTTTGGCAATGGATAAGGATCTTGCCAAGAAAATGCTGGTGGGTGCAGGCGTGCCCACACCCGATTGGGTGCTGGTGGATCTTGCGCAAAAGCTGCCCGATCAAGCTCCCGCACATATCGGTTATCCCTGCGTGGTTAAGCCCTGCTCGGGCGGCTCCAGCGTTGGGGTTTCCATGGTGGATGATGCTGCGCAGTTTGCAGATGCCATGCACGCTGCTGCCAAATATGAAAGGTACGTGTTGGTGGAAAAGAAGATCCTGGGCAGGGAGCTGACGGTCGGGATTCTGGCAGGCGAGGTGCTGCCCGCCATTGAAATCATTCCCACCGAGGGATTTTACGATTATACCAACAAATATCAGGGTGGCAAGACGCTGGAAATCTGTCCTGCACCTATCGATGAGCAGACCCGCGTGCAGGTGGGAGAGCTGACGCTCAAAGCCTTTGATGCACTGCGCCTTGGCGAATATGCGCGCTTTGACTGGATGCTGGATTTTGATGGCGGGCTTTGGTGCCTGGAGGCAAACACGCTGCCCGGCATGACCCCCACCAGCCTTTTGCCGCAAATGGCTGCAAAGATCGGGCTTGACTATGATTCGCTTTGCGAAAAGCTGGTCGAGCTTGCGCACAAATAAACCTGCTGATCAAGCACTCACAAATGGCGTTTGTGAGTGCTTTTTGAATTGCAAATTCGGCAAAGTGACTGGTTTTGTATTTTTTGATTTGTGAAAAACGCAGAAAAGTTGGTCATTGTGCAAAAATGTGAAAAAAGCTCTCCCCAACACGCGCGCGTTATGTTATAATAAAATATAACTTCACGCTGGAGGTTTACATGAAACGCAAGATTTTATGCCTTATATTGGCGATGTTGACCTTGCTTGGCACGTGTATTGGCTGCGCATCGGGAAATCAGCCCGGGCAAGAAACCAATGACACGCCCGAATCGGAAGGCGATGCCTTTGATCAAGCGCTTGGCGCGCTTTCGGCGGATTGGGGCGGTGAGGATTTTACCGTGCTTGGCAGAAATGATGCCGGCAGCTCGGTCACCGAGATTTTGAGGGAAGAGGCAAGCTCTGACCCGCTGGAGGATGCCGTTTACCGTCGCAACCTGACGCTTTCGGAGCGCTGCAATCTGAATTACCGTGCAGTGATTGAACCCTCTGATCAGCTTCCCATTGTGATTGGCAACGATATCAAATCCGGCTCGGGCGAATACGATATTGCGTTTCCGGACATGCGTAACGCAGGCATGATGGCAACCAAGAATATGCTGGTGGATTTCCATGAAATGCCCTATATCGACATGGATGCCGAGTGGTGGGATCAGGGAACCGCAGAGCTGAGCATTTCGGGCAGGCTCTTTTGGATGAACAGCGATATCAACTTCATGGCGCATGACGTCACGTTCCTCACCATCTTTTCCAAGGTCATGGCGGATAAGCAGGGCATTGACGACCTGTATCAAACGGTCTACGATCAGGAATGGACGCTGGACGTTTTCTCCGAGTATATCAAAAAGGTCTCCTCGGATCTGGACGGTAACGGCAGATTTGACGAGAGCGATGCTTACGGTCTGATCGGCACGTCGTCCATGGGATATAACATGTTTTATGCCTCCGACCTTGTGTTTGTCAAATGTGAGAATGAAGAGCCTTACCTGGCAATGACCGAGACCGATCTGCTCAAGGCAAGCGACCTGCTTGATAAGCTGCTGGAGCTGTTCTATAACGGCAACAGCACCTATCTTGTCGCTCCCGGCAAGGAAAAGGACGCGCTGCAGATGTTTATCAACAATCAGGGCTTGTTCTATATGGAATGCTGCAGCTACGTCAATGGACTGAGAAACATGTCGGATGACTTTGGCGTGCTGCCCATGCCCAAATACGACAAGAAGCAGGAAACGTACACTACTTACGTGCATTGCATTTCCTCCACCATGGTCATCGTACAGAGCTTCAAGCAGTTTGACGAGATGAGCAAGATCATCGAAACCATGGCAATCCTGTCCGGCAAGTCGGTTATCCCCACCTATTATGAGCTGGTGCTCAAGCGCAAGTCCATCCGTGACGAGGATTCTGCGGGTATGCTTGACATCATTTTCTCCAACCGCACCTACGATCTTGCAAATTACTATGAAAAGATCGGCTTGATGTATACCTTCCAGGCAGCGGTGGATTCCAAGACCAGCTCGTTTGCGTCCGGCTATAATAAGCAGGTGCGCAAGGCGACCCGGGAGCTTGCCAAGATCGCGGATGAATATTCCGACCTTGAATGATTGAATGAACTAAATTTTATAACAAATTTTCAGGAGGTTTTTTTATGAAACTCAAGCTTTTGAGTGTGCTTCTGGCTGCTTTGATGCTGCTTGCTTGTCTTGCAGGCTGTGCAGACACGGGTGACCAGGGCGGTGATGACGAGGGCGCTTCGTCCGAAGCTGAAACCAACGTGTATCAGGACGCATTGAGTCAGATCGACGTTGACCTGGGCGGTGATACCTTTGCGGTTGTTTGCCGTAACGATGCGGGTAATGCGCAGAATGAGATGATGCGCGAGGAAGAAAGCTCTGACCCCTTGGAGCATGCAGTGTATAACAGAAATCTGCTGCTGGAAGAAAAGTGCCACATTGATTATGTTGTGACTCCCGTGGGTACGGCTGACGTCAGTGAGACCATCCGCAGCGACATTCAGGCGGGCGCGGGCGAGTACAGCATTGCCATGCCCAGTATGGTCGGTGCAGGCACCATGGCAACGCGCGGTCACCTGCGTGATTTCCACGATCTGCCTTACGTAGATCTGGATGCCGAATGGTGGGACCAGGGTACTGCTGCGCTGAACATTGCAGGTAAGGTATTCTGGATGAACAGCGATATCAATTTCCTGGCGCATGACGTAACCTTCCTTATTCTGTTCTCCAAGGTTCTGGCAGAGCAGGAGGGACTGGATAATCTGTATGAAACCGTAGAAAATCAGGAATGGACGCTGGATCTGTTCAGCACCTACGTAGAAAAGGTTTCCCACGATGCAAACGGTGACGGTAAGTATAACGAATCCGATGTTTTCGGTTTGATCGGTACCTCCTCCATGGGCTCTACCATGTTCTATGCTTCGGGTCTTAAGTACGTGGAGTGCCCCGAGGACGAGGATCCTTATCTGTGCATGACCGAGACCGATCTGCTCAAAGCAAGTGATCTTTTGGATAAGCTTCTCAATCTGTTCTACTCCGGCAACTCCACCTACATTGTAAAGGCAGGCGATGAGGCAATTGCAAAGGGTATGTTTGCTGCAAACCAGGGCTTGTTCTACAGTGAGGTTGCAAGCTACATCGTAAACCTGAAGGATATGTCGGACGATTTCGGCGTTCTGCCCGTTCCGAAGTATGATAAGGCACAGGAAAACTACTGCACTTGGGTGCACGGCATTTCCTCCACCATGGTAGTACCCAACGGCCCTCAGAGCTCTGAGGATATCAGTAAGGTCATCGAATGCATGGCAATTCTGTCGGGTGAAGAGGTCATTCCCACCTATTACGAGTTGGTTCTGAAGCGCAAGACCATCCGTGACGAGGAATCTGCAGGTATGCTGGATATCATTTTCTCCAACCGTACCTATGACCTTGTCAACTACTACACCACGCTGACGCTTGCAGGCACCTTCCAGAGCGCTGTCAGCAAGGGCACCAACTCCTTTGCTTCCTCCTACAGCAAGAATGAAGGCAAGGCAAAGAAGGCACTGAGCAAGCTGATTGCACAATTTGACTGATCGCACATGAAAAAATATCTGCTTCCAAAGAGCGGGACGTTTTTCAAGGCAAATCTGCATTGCCACACAATCTGCTCGGACGGGAAATACACGCCCGAGCAGATCAAGCAGAAATATATGGCACAAGGATATGCGGTTGTGGCTTTTTCGGACCACAACCGCATTTTGCCCCATCCGGAGCTCGAATCGTCGGATTTTGTCCCGCTGACTGCAATTGAAATTGATTTTAACGCACCGGCAGAGCACTGGAGCCATACCAGCGTATATCACCTGAATTATTTTTCTCCCGATCCCGACAGAGATGATTTTCTGCCTTTTGAGCGCGTTTACGATACCGACACCATCAGCGATCTGAATCTGCGTGCGCAGGAACAGGGGTTTTTGGTGCAGTACAATCATCCGCGCTGGTCCTTCCAGCATGCGTCCGATTTCCTTCCTCTCAAGGGGCTCTGGGGCTTTGAGGTCTATAATACCGGCTGCCAGAAGGAAATGTTCAACGGCTGGGGAGATTATGAATTTGAGCTTTGCTGCCGTGCCGGCATGGGTCTTGTGCCCGTGGCGACCGACGACAACCATAACTGGGCAATGGACGAGCAATCGCCCTATAACGATTCGTTTGGCGGCTTTAGCATGATCAAGGCTGAATCGCTGTCCTATCAGAATATTTTTGAAGCCATGAAAAGGGGAGATCTGTATGCCTCCACCGGTCCCGAGATCCGCGAGCTGTGGGTTGAGGATGGGGAGATGCACGTGGTCACCTCAGGCGTTTGCGGCATTGCGTTTTTAACCAGCGGCAGAGAGACCGCTATGAAGCGCGCGCTTGACGACAGCCTGACCGAGCATAGCTTCAAGGTACCCGAGCACGTGAAATTTGTTCGCGTGGAGCTGGCGGATACCAAGGGCGGGCGCGCCTTCTCGCGTCCTTACGACATCGGGGAACTTTTGTAATCAAGAAAGGGTTTATTATGGATTTTTGGGTAAAATCATCCGCTGAGCGTGTGTTCAAGCACACCAGAAAGCAAAAGGCGGACAGCGCGTACCTGTCCTTGCACACCGGAAAAAACATGTTTGTCAGCGCACAGCTTTTGTTGCGCGAGGTGGAGACTGCGTTTGAGATTTGTGACGTGACCGTCAGCGGTCTGCCCAAGGGCGTGCAGGCAGAGATCTGCGTGCAGGACTATGCTGTATTCAATGACGGTGTGCCGTATCCGGATATTCAAAAGCCCGGTAAGAGCGTACAGGTGCTTTCCAACACCACGCAGGGCATCTGGGTGCATTTGTGGGTGTCTCCCGAGGCTTGTGAGGGCAGTGCTGCGGTGCTTTGCAAGGTCAGCACGACAAGAGGAGACTTCTGCGCGCACCTTGCGCTTGTTGTGTATCCCGTGACCATTCCCGAGCCTGCAGAGTCCGAGTTCGGACATGAATATTTCTTCTGCTCCACCGGCTATTTCGCGCCCAAGGGGCTTACTTGGAATACGCCTATCACGCCTTTCTACGACACCTATCGCTACAGCGACGAGTGGTGGCTGCTGATGGCAAATTACGCGCACGCCATGAAAACGTTGCGCGTCAACAGCCTGAATCTTTCCATCATTGATTTTTTGGTCGATGGCGGATCCAAGCGCATCTGTGAGACCGAGTGGTATTTCGATTTTGCGCTGCTTGATCGCTTTATCGAGCTGTTTTTGACCGAGGGCAGCTTCCGCTATATCACGCTGGCAGCTATGATTGCCTCTGTGAACGGTGATACCGTGATCGCGGTGGATGAAAACGGACATCACGTGTGGTACAAGACCTCCGAGCCCCAAGCCAAGTATTGGCTGGAGGCTGTGTGGGGCAGCATTTACAAGCACTTTACCGAAAAGGGCTGGATCCATATGCTGCAGATGCGCCTGGAGGATGAGCCGCACACCAGCAACGTATGGATGTGGGCAAAGGAAATTGCCGACCGCGTATGCCCCGGCATTGTGTGCGGTGAGCCCTTGGATACCCATGCCATTTCGCTGGAGCTGGCAGGCAAGTGCAACCAGTACGTGCCCAGACTTGAGGTGTATGCAAGCGATCCTTTCTTCTACGCGCAGCGTCAGAAGGCAGGGGATACCGTATGGTGCTACAGCTGCTGCTTCCCCGAGGAGAACTGGTGGCTCAACAAGTTTATCGATCTGCCGCACTCCTTTAGCAGAATGATCAAGTGGGCATGCTTCTCACAGGGCATTACCGGATTTTTGCATTGGGGATTCAACTACTGGGGGGAGAAGACCATTTACGGCATTCAGCCCCACGCAAGATATAAGGGTGACGGCTATATCGTGTACCCCGATATCGAGCATTTTGACGTGATCCATTCCAACCGCGGTGTAGCAACGCGCGAAGGACTTTACGACTGGGAGCTGCTGCATATGCTGGCGCAGAAGGATGCGCAGGCAGCTCTTGCAATCTCCCGCTCGGTCGCACGCACCTTTGATGATTTTACCGACGATGCAACCGTGATCGATTCCGCTCGCGAACGCTTGCTCCGGGCAATTTCTCAGTTTTAACGTATCACTGCAGAGGTGGCAAGTCTGCCACCTCTGTATGATTGAAGGAATATTGAATGATGAAAACAAAAACAAAAGGCAGGTTTTATCTCTCGCTGATCCTGTTCGGTCTGCTCGGTCAGATCGCATGGGTGGTCGAGAACATGTACCTGAACGTGTTTATCTATAATACTTTCCGTGCGTCAGCAGGGGATATCCGCATGATGGTCAGCGCGTCTGCCGTTGCGGCAACCCTGACCACGGTATTCATGGGCGCGCTGTCGGATAAGATCGGCAAGCGAAAGCTGTTCATCGCGGGCGGCTACGTTGCATGGGGCATTTCGATCATGGCATTTGCGCTGATGCGCACCGATCTTTTGGGCATGATCTTTCCCGTTGCGGCAACCGCTGCCTCGGTGGGTATTTCGCTGACCATCGCGCTGGACTGCATCATGACCTTTTTCGGCTCTACCGCCAACGATGCAGCCTTTAACGCATGGCTGACCGACAGCACCACAGAAAAGAACCGCGGTGCTGCCGAGGGGCTCAATGCCATGATGCCGCTGGTGGCAATTCTTGCTGTGTTCGGTGGTTTTATGGCGTTTGATCTGCAAAAGAGCAGCAGCTGGACGTGGATCTTCTGCATCATCGGTGTGCTGGTGCTGGGCGCGGGTATTCTGGGCTTTTTCATTATTGAAGATCCCAAAATCGCCCCCTCCAAGGACGGATATTTCTCCACCGTGTTTTACGGATTCCGCCCCTCTACCGTCAAGCAGAATCTCAAGCTTTATTTGTATCTTGCCGTTTTCGTGGTGTTCAATATCGCCATTCAGATCTTTATGCCGTATCTGATCATCTACTACGAGGTTTCACTCGGAATGTCGGATTACGTGCTGATCATGGCGCCTGCCATTATTTTAGCGTCGGTTGCCACGGCACTCTGGGGCAGGGTATACGACAAAAAGGGCTTCAAGCTGACCGGTGTGATCGCGCTGATCAGTTTGTGCGCGGGCTTCGTTTTGCTGTATTTGTTCCGCAGCACGGTGCTTGTATTTATCGGCTCCTTGCTGATGATGTGCGGTTATCTTTGCGGAGCGGCTGTGTTCGGTGCCAAGATCCGCGACCTGACTCCTGCAGGTAAGGCAGGCAGATTGCAGGGCATCCGCATCTTTACGCAGGTGCTGCTGCCGGGCGTGATCGGACCCTGGATCGGTGAGCTGGTGCTTGCCGATGCAGAAAAAATTCAGAATTCGGACGGTACGGAGTCCTTTGTACCGTCGGCGGATATTTTCTTGGCAGCGCTGGTTGCGGCAGCCGTTGTGCTGGCGCTTGTGCTGCTGATCAAGGATAAAAAGAAGCCCAATTTGCAAAAGCTGTACACGCCCTTTGAGGGTGATCCCGAGGCTTGGGAGAAGGAATATCCCAGACCCTCGATGCGTCGCGCAAGCTGGCAGAGCCTTTGCGGTGAATGGGAGCTTTCGGTTGTCTCCAAAAAGGGTACCGAGCACTTAGGCAAGATCCGCGTGCCGTTTTTGCCCGAAAGCAGACTTTCGGGGATTGAGCGCACGCTTGGTAAGGGCGAGGAATGGCTGTATGAGCGTGAATTTGATCTGCAGGAGAACGCCGGTAAGGTGCTCTTGCACTTCGGTGCGGTGGATCAGATATGCACCGTGACGGTCAACGGTGAAAAGATATGCTGCCATGAGGGAGGATATCTGCCGTTTACCGTGGATATTTCAGCCCTTGTCAAGCATGGAAAAAACAGCATTGCCGTACAAGTGTCCGACACGCTTGACCACGCTCTTGGCTGGGGCAAGCAAAGACGCGACCGAGGCGGCATGTGGTATACGCCCGTCAGTGGCATCTGGCAGCCCGTATGGCTGGAGCACCTTCCCGAGCAGTATATTGAAAATATTCGCCTGACCCCTTCGCTTGATTCGGTCAAGCTTGAAATTGCGGGCGGTACGGGGGAATTCACCTTGTGCGTGCAGACTCCGGACGGTGCGGATACGGTCACGTTTACAGGGGATTCTTACATCTATCAGCCCAAGACCGCCATGCTTTGGACGCCCGAAAATCCTTATCTTTACGAGTTTACCCTGACCTCGGGTAAGGACTGCGTGCAATCCTATTTCGCACTGCGCACGGTTTCGGTGGAGCGTGTGGGCGGTACACCCCGCATGTGCCTGAACGGCAAGCCGTATTTCTTCCACGGGCTTTTGGATCAGGGCTATTTCCCGGATGGCATTTATCTGCCGGGCAGCCCCGAGGGCTATGAGCACGATATTCTGACTGCCAAGAAAATGGGCTTTAATATGCTGCGCAAGCATATCAAGATAGAGCCGCAGACCTTCTATTACCTGTGCGATAAGCACGGTATGATCGTGTTCCAGGATATGGTCAACAGCGGAGATTACAGCTTCCTTGTAGATACCGCGCTGCCCACGATCGGATTTAAGCGCGGCATGACCCACAAGGCAAGCAAGCGCCGCAAGCAAGCCTTTTTTGCCGACAGCGAAGCAACCATCAAGCTGCTTTACAATCACCCCTCTGTATGCTATTACACCATTTTCAACGAGGGCTGGGGACAGTTTGAAGCAGATAAGACCTATGATACACTAAGGCCCCTTGACCCTACGCGAATCTGGGATACCACCTCGGGCTGGTTTTGGGAGCAGGGGAGCGACGTGCAGAGTGAGCATATCTACTTTAAAAAGATCAATATCAAGCCGTGGGGAGATCGCCCCGTGGTACTCTCCGAATTTGGCGGCTACGCCTGCCGCATAGAGGGGCATATTTTCAATCCCGATCACAATTACGGTTACAGCACCTATCCCGATCCTGTCGCATGGCAAAAGGCAACCGAGGCGCTGTACCGCGAGCAGATCATCCCGTCCATTCAAAAAAGCGGCTTGTGCGCAGCAGTGCTGACGCAGCTTTCGGACGTGGAGGATGAAACCAACGGTCTTATGACCTATGACCGACAAAATGAAAAGGCAGACGCGACTGCAATGGCAGCGCTTGCCAAGGAACTTTACAACTGCTATGCCGACACGGCAGCAGGGAATTGAGGCTTATATGGAAAACAAAATGGCTTTGCCCGGACAAGAGGAAAAGGAGTTGCAGCCCCTCGAGGCTGCAGGCTGGCAATGTCCCGATTTCAAGGTTTCGGGTGTGTTTGGCTCGCATATGGTGCTGCAGCGCGAGCGACCGATCCGTATCTGGGGCTTTTCAAACGTGCCCGGATCGGTGATCACGGGTGAGTTTATGGGCGAGAGAGTCACGGCAGCTGTGACAGAGGATTGCCGCTGGACGCTGCGCTTTGTTCCGCACAGTGCCGTTTGGGAAGGCAAGCAGATGGTGATCTACGACGATCGCGGTCACAGCGCTGTTCTCGAGGACGTGCTGGTGGGCGATGTGTGGATAATCGGCGGTCAGTCCAATGCGGAGCACAATCTTGGCAGCTGCCTTGATTGGGCACCCGAGCAGTGGTACGACAAGGATGAGCCGCTGAGATTGTTTGCACAGACCAGACAGTATGCCTTTGAGCATCAGGATCTGTGCGCGCAGCCGCAGCCCGATATCATTTGCCCCGATTGGGGCTGGCAGCTGCCGCTTGAGCAGGCTGCGCATTGCTTCTCTGCAATCGGTTGGTTCTTTGGCAAGGAGCTGCTGCGTTATATCGATGCTCCGGTGGGTGTGATCATGATGGCTGCGGGCGGTGCCTGCATCCGTGAGCTGATGCCTGCACCCCTGGCAGCAGAGCTTGGCTACACCACCACGGTTGCCGTACCGCTGGGAGGGTTTTATAACTCGCTGATCCACCCGTTTATCCCGCTGCAATTCAAGGGTCAGATCTTTTTCCAGGGCGAGAGCGAGGGCTGCTTTGCGGACCGTGCTCCCGTGTATGACAAGGAGCTGATCCGCCTGGTAGAGGACGAAAGAGCACGCTTCGGGCATGATTTTCCGTTCTACAACGTGCAGCTCTCGGATTACCGTGACGAGTGCTTTACCTATTTCGGATGTCTGGATACCGTGCGCGTTAAGCAACTGGATGCGCTTGCCGCCATTCCCAACAGCACACTGACGCCTGCTATGGATCTCGGATCTCCCGACGGGTACCCGGATTTTGCACATTCACCCAGAAAGTATGAGCTTTCCATGCGTCTTGCCAAGCTGGCACTTGCAAGAGAATACCACATTGGCAATGAGTATGATGCCCGTGCCCCCAAGCCCACCATGGCAAAGAGAAGCGCGGACGGCAAGCAGATCACCGTGGCGTTTACCGATATCGGTGACGGGCTTTGCATCTGGGGACAGTCGCCCAAGGATAGCATCGGGCAAGAGGTCAAGGGCTTTACGCTGGGAGAAAAGGGAAATCAAATGCCTGTGCACGCAGTGATCGAGACGCGCGGACTTGTTTGCGTAGACGTGCCCGATGGCGCGGATGCGAGTGTGATCTCCTATGCGTATGACATTCGCGTGACCACCGAGCATGCCGACCTGCGCAACGGGAACAACCTGCCCGCATTTGCGTTTTGCATGCCTGTTGAACAATAAAAGTATCATATATAGCCCATGGCAGCAGCCATGGGCTTTTTTTGCGGAAAATATCATAAAATATCTACGGATAATTCATTGACAATTGTAACTTTTTGTGATAGAATACAGAGTGAATCACTGTGAGAATGGAGACAGAACCATGTTTCAATACTTTTTTGAAACAAAGGATACCATTGCAAAGGGAGTCGGTTTCAAGCTGTTTGATCTGACCCATATCTTCTGGCTTGTGCTGCTGGTCGTGCTGGCGGTTGCGCTCTGCCTGGTCTATCGCAGATTGAGCGAAAAGGGAAGAAAGATCTTCCGCATCGTGCTCGCATCTCTGATCGTAGCAGACGAGCTTTATAAGATCATCGGTCTTTTGGCGATCGGTAAGTACACAGCGGGATATTTGCCGCTGCACCTTTGCTCTGTCAACATTATCATGATTTCCATCCATGCCTTCAAGCCCTTCCGTATACTGGATAATTTTCTGTATACGGTGTGCATTCCGGCATCCTTGGCAGCATTGCTGGTACCCAACTGGACCCAGCTGCCGCTGCTCAACTTCATGCACATACACAGCGCAACGGTACATATTCTGTTATTGCTGTACCCGTTGATCCTGACCGTGTGCGGAGATATCAAGCCGCGCCTGCGCGATCTGCCCTTAAGTCTTGGGCTGCTGCTTGGCATGGCGATTCCGATTTACGGCATCGATTTATGGCTTGGAAAGAATTTTATGTTTTTGATCAAGCCGGACGGAGTTCCTCCGCTGGTGTTCTTTGAAAAGCTCTGGGGGAATCACGTGCTTGGTTTTCCCGTGCTGATTGCCGCCATTGTGGTGGTGATGTATACCCCTTGGGTTGTGGCGCACCTGATAAAGAAGCGTCGCGAAAAGCGCTCTGCAAGTATGCAGAGTGATCTTGAGGTTTAAGGAGATTATATGGCGAACTATAGAAGAGGCAGAATCAATGACGAGATGCAAAAGGAGCTGATGGTCATTTTGCGCAGCGTCAAGGATCCGAGAGTCAGCGATGCGTTTGTCAGCGTGACCGCTGTGGATACCACTCCCGATCTGAAATATGCAAAGGTGTATTATTCTTGCCTTTCCGGCGATAAAAAAGACGTACAGAAGGGCTTGAAGCAGGCAAGCGGATACATGCGTTCCCAGCTTGCCAGAACCTTGAATTTGCGCATGACGCCCGAGCTGACCTTTATTGAGGATGCTTCGGTAGAGCATGGCGCAAGAATCGCGAAAATACTGGAAAATATTGAATTCCATGATGAGATCATGGAGGAGGATATAAATGGAAAGCAAGAATGATCAGCAATTCCGTGCGCTAACTCTGACGCAGACAGCTCTGGAACTTGCCAAAAGGCAGGACACCTTGATCGTTTTTCATTCGAATCCCGATGCGGATGCGGTTGGCTCTGCATTTGCGCTCAAATTAATGCTCGAATCGCTTGGCATGCGTGCATATTGCGTATGCTCCAGCGGGATTCCCAAGCGTTATCGCTTCTTGACCGAAACCTTGCAGGACGCAGCAACGTTTGAATCGATTCCCAAGGATTTTACTGATTTCAGAATTATCACCGTGGATACTGCCGCAGTTGTGCAGATGGGTGCTATGAGTGAGCCCTTTGGCAATCGCGTCAGCCTGATGATCGACCACCATGCAAAAAATTCCCCTTATGCCAACTATCTGATTGATTCCGAAGCAGCGGCTACGGGTGAGATTTTGTTTGATCTTCTGCGCCTGTTCCAGGCAAACGGCATTGCTGTCAGGGTCAATCCTTTGGTGTATAGCCTGTTGTATGCTGCCATCAGCGGTGATACCGGATGTTTCCGCTACAGCAACGTCACGGCAGACACAATGCGTCGCACCGCGCTTTTGCTGGAATACGAGGTACCGATTGCGGATATCAACTATCACCTCTTTGAGGTGAAGTCGAGTACGGTTATGCGCGTTGAGCATGCAGGCTATGACAGACTCAAAATCCATTGCTCCGGCAAGCTGGCGATGATCACGTTCCCCTATATGGAGAAGATGAGATTGCAGGCTAACGATACCGAGACAGAGACACTGATCGACGTTGCCAGAAGCGTGGAGGATACCTACGTGGCAGCCGTGATCAAGCAGCTCTCGGAGAGCCTTCGCTTCCGCATTTCTCTGCGCTCCAACGTGAATATTGACGTCGCGCAGATCTGTGAAAAATTCGGCGGCGGCGGTCACGTGCGTGCAGCCGGCTGCACCATGTATGCCGATCATATCGACCAGGCTGCAGATAGAATTATCGCTGCTGTACAGGAAGCAATTGACGAATACGAAAAACGTAAAAAGTAATGAATAAAATATCCTTCCCGGGGCAATCATAGCCTTGTCGTAAGACAGATTATGAAAGCGAAGGGAAGGATATTTTTTATGTATAAGAGGATACTTACGGGTGGAATCGTCCTGCTGTTTATTTTGGGTATTTTCAGCGTGCTGCCCATTCACGGGGAGCAGGAGATTTATGAGAGTGTGGTCAGGCTGCACGTGCTTGCCAATTCGGACAGCGAGCAGGATCAAGCCTTAAAGCTGCTGGTTCGCGACGAGGTGCTGCGGCAAAGCGAGCCGCTTTTGCGCGATTGCAAAAGTCGCGAGCAGGCGATCAGAATCCTTGACGAGAATCAAAGCCTTTTGCAACAGGCTGCGCAAGCGATTGTGCTGGAGCATGGATATGATTATCCGGTTACAATCCTGCTTGGAAAAGAGGAATACCCTACCAAGAATTATGAAAATTGCTGTTTTCCGAGCGGCACCTACGTTTCTTTGCGCATCTGTATCGGAGAGGCGGAAGGGCAGAACTGGTGGTGCGTGCTGTTTCCGCCGCTTTGCCTCTCGGCAGCAAGTGCGGACGACGAGAAAAGCAACGAGGACGCCTTTATTTCGGTGGGCTTGACGTCAGAGCAGTACCGCGTCATAACAGAAACGGACAACGTCAAATACCGCATTCGATTCAAGGTGCTTGAGGCTGTGCAGGATCTGTTTGGAAAGAAAAACTGAAAAAATAAAAGAGCATGCGCGACTCGCGCATGCTCTTTTATGTCGATTACTCTTCAACAGTCAGGATTTCCAAATCAGCATCTGCCTCTTCAAAGCCAAGCTCCTCGGGAATCTCGTAGTCCTCGTCAACGTTGATCTCAACGTCCTTCTTCTTGGAAAGCTTGGATTTCATGTTCTTGGCAGCAGCAACGCTCTTCTCCTTTACGCGGATCGCGGTTGCCTTGATCTTATCTCTGTTCTGAATGGCAAAGATGATGCCTGCGGTCAGAGCTGCAGCGGAAACTGCGCTGATAACGGCTGTCAGGATAATTGCACCGGTGTTGCTATTATTGTTTTCCATGAGTTAACTCCTTTCACCCCTTGTCGGGCAAGGGAAATGGTATACACATTTAATATACCACATTTTTTCGGTTTGTGCAATGGCTTTTTTTACAAATTCACAAATTGTTTATTCTTGCCGATAAAAGGGCTTGAGTCATATATCGGAATTCTTGAAAATCGCATGAGTCACCCTTGAAAAAGAAAGCAATCTGTGTTACAATAAAAGAAAAATGCAAGGATTTGACATGAAGTACTATCTTGCCCCCATGGAGGGCTTGACCGACAGCGTGTACCGCACGCTGCACCATCAATATTTTGGCGGTGTGGACCGCTATTATTCACCGTTTTTCTCACCCACCGAGGTGCATAGATTAACAGCACGGGAGCTGCGCGAGCTGGATCCCGATCACAATCCCGCATCTTTCGTGCCGCAGCTGCTTTGCAAAAATGCCGATGATTTTTTGTGGATGGCAGGGGAGATTGCCGCGCGCGGATATGGCGAGGTCAATCTCAATCTCGGCTGCCCATCCGGCACCGTAACAGCCAAGAAAAAGGGCGCGGGCATGCTTGCCGATACCGATGCGCTTGAGGTGTTTTTGGACCGTGTATATGCCGCTTGCCCGATCGATATTTCGATCAAAACGCGCATTGGATATCAGGACGTGCAGGAGCTGCCCGAGCTTTTGGAGATCTTTAACCGATATCCCGTCAAGGAATTGACAGTGCATGCTCGCACGGGTAAGGAAATGTACCGCGGCATGCCGCACCTTGATGCTTACGAATACGTGACACGGCATACAAGCCTGCCCCTGTGCTACAACGGAAACGTCAGCACCCGTGCCGATGCTCTTTATATTGGCGAAAGATTTCCCCAAACCCGGGCGATCATGATAGGCAGGGGGCTTTTGGCAAATCCGGCGCTGCTCTCGGAAGTGCCCGTGACGCGCACGCTGATTCGCGATTTTCATAAGGCGCTCTTTGAACGGTACTCAGCCACTCTTGGCGGTGAACACGCCACGGTGGGGCGCATGAAAGAGATCTGGCTTTTGATGAGCGGCATGTTCGTGCAGGACAAAAAATATATCAAGCGCATGCAACAATGTAAAACTGCCTCGGAGCTGAACTCGGCGGCACTGGCTATGATCTGCGAGCTGCCGCTCAGGCAAGCCAAAGAGTTTGATGCGCGATCCGATACGTTACAATGAATTGATTTTACGGAGGAAAACATGAAAAGAGCTTTGTGCGCGATTCTGATGCTTGTAATGCTTGTGGGCGTTGCGCTGCCTGCTTTGGCGGCAGAAAGCCCCATTACATCCGAAAATCCTATCAAGATCAAGGCATACGATCCTTCCTTGGACGGGCAAAAATCACCGCATCAGGTGCATCCCGGAGAGGAATACGGTGCACACCTGAGCCTTGGCGCTCCCTTTGACGGCTTGGCATACTGCCTGCCTACGTGGGGCACCACCGATTCGGATGCCACGCTTGTGCTGTATGCATGGGACGAGACCTTTGATAAATCGATTGCTGCAGGTCCCATTGCCGAGCAGAGATTTGAAAACGTGCGCGATTGCCAGACCTATACGCTGAGCTTTGACGAGCAGCCTGCGGGCGAGTATTTGTTCTGCATCAAGGACGTAGAGGGCTCGATCGGCACGTGGGTATATCCCGCAGCGGTTTCCAAGGGTTACATTATGCAAAACGGGGCAGAGAAGGAGGGCGACCTTGAGATCACGGTCAGCTTTACCAAGACCCCCGAAACACCCTTTTACAAGGCAACCTCGCTGGATCAGGCGTTTACCGGACACGATACGCCCGACGAATACGAATTCCCCGAGGATAGCCTGATCTACACGCACGAGGTCATGCCTGACACATGGGTGTTTACCGATGGGCTTGGCAGAACAGCGCTGACCAATGCAGAGGTGGGAGATCTCAGAACCGACAAGACCTTGGCGATCTTTTACTGGACGTGGCACGTGGACCTTGCGGCAAACGAGCCCTTTAATAATACCGCCTTTACCAAACAGCATCCCGAAGCCATCAATGATTACAATCATGAGGGCTGGCCCACCTCGGGCACCTCGTTTTTCTGGAATGAGCCGCTGTTCGGCTTTTATCGCACGGATGACGAGTGGGTGCTGCGCAAGCATGCCGAAATGCTGACCAACGCAGGCATTGACGTCATTTTCACCGACAATACCAACGGCAATTTTACATGGAAATCCAGCTACGTGCCTCTGTACGAGACCTGGGCAAAGATGCAAGAGAACGGCATGAACACGCCCAAGGTTTCCTATATGCTGCCGTTTGGCCCTACCGAGGGGTCGCTTGAGCAGCTGGAATCTCTGTATCTGGACATATATCGTCCCGATAAATATCACAGTCTTTGGTACTATCTGGACGGCAAGCCCATGCTCATGGCACACTCGAGCAATCTCTCCGGCAAATCCGGCTTGAATAACGAGATCAAGGGCTTCTTTACCTTCCGCGCAGGGCAGCCGGGATATACCGTCAAGGATACTGCCATGAAGCAGTGGGGGTGGCTTTCCACCTATCCGCAGGCTACGTACTTTGCCACCACCAAGGATAAAAAGACGCAGAGCTGGGAGCAGATTCCGGTTGGCGTGTCTCTCAATCATTCTTACGTGACCGATACCATGGTTGCCATGAACCACCCCGAGGCAATGGGACGCTCCTATACCTCTGCGGGCTACCGCACCGAGGCGGATGCCAAGCTGTGGGGCTATCAGCTTGCCGAGCAGTTCGATTATGCCATTGAACAGGATCCTCGCGTGATCTTTGTAACCGGATGGAACGAATGGACCGCGGGCAGAAATGAAAATTGGGCAAATACGCCCAACGGCTTCCCGGACCAGTTCGACGACGAGCACAGCCGCGATATCGAGCCCTCCAAGGGAGATCTCAAGGATCACTATTATTATCAGCTGGTCAATGCCTCCCGCCGGTATCAGGGCGCAAGACCCATTCCCGTGCCCGGCGTGGCACAGAGCATTGATTTGTCTGCAGGGGCAGAGCAGTGGAGCACAGCAGAGCCCTATTATGCAGCCTACATCGGCAACACGGGCGACCGCGATGCCAAGGGCTACGGCTCTTTGCACTATACCGAATTTTCGGGCAGAAATGACATTATCGGTGCGCGCGTAGCAAGAGATGACGGATACGTGTATTTCTACGTAGAATGCAACGAGGATATCACACCCTATACCGATCCGCTCTGGATGGTGCTGTATATCGACTCCGATCAGCAAAATCAGGGTTGGGAAACCTTTGATTACGTGCTGGGCAAGACCGCTCCGAGCGCGACCGAGGCGGTGCTGGAGCGCTTTACCGGCAACGGATATGAGACCGAGGTTGTGGGCAAGGTTGCCTATACGGTCAGCAGCAAGTATATGCAGGTTGCAATTCCCAAGAGCATGCTTGCGCTGCAAGGCTTTGATTTTACCATCAATTTCTCCTGGACCGATAACGTGCACGACGCAGCCGATCAAGGCAAGCAGACCGAGAGCGGGGAATGGGTATATTCCACCTTCTCGGGTGATATTCTGGATTTCTATACCTCGGGTGACGTAGCTCCCGGTATGAGATTCAAGTACAGCTATATCAGCACCTCGGAGAATGCAGGCAAAATGCCCGAGCCCGAGCCGCCCGAAACGCAGGGAACCGAGCCCGATTCGGGCGAGTCTGTCACCCATCCCGAGGGTCAAACGGATGGTGGCTGCAAGGCGATCGCTTTGTGGATGGGCTTTGCGCTGATTCCCGCGGCGGCGATCTGCATCAGAAGAAAGAGAGACTGACCGATATGTTAAAAGCATTGATATTTGATCTGGACGGCACGCTGGCGCACACGCTGCCTGCCATTGCCGAGGGCATGAATCTTGCGCTTGCCGAGCAGGGATATCCTGCGGTCGACGAGCAAACGGTTTATGAATTTATCAATCTGGGCGCGCGTGATTATGCCAAAATGGCATTGCCTGAGCAATACCGCGAGGATGACGCCCGTATTGATGCCTTGTACGAGGCATATAACCGCCATTATGCCAAGGTGTACATGCATACGAATACCACTTATGAGGGCGTGCAGGAAATGATTGCGCAGCTGGGGAAAAAATACCCCATGGCGGTCAATTCCAACAAGCAGGATGAATTTGTCAAAGCGCTGGTCGCGCAGCTGTTTGCGCCAGGCACGTTTGTGGCAGCCGAGGGCTTTCGCACAGATCGCGCAGCCAAGCCCGATCCCGCAGTGCCGTTGCAGCTGGCAGCACTGATGGGCGCCAAACCCTGCGAATGCGCCTATATCGGTGACAGCGACGTGGACGTTAAAACCGCACGCAATGCCGGCATGCACGCCATCGACGTTTGCTGGGGATATCGCCCCGAAAAGGTGCTGTACGACATTGGTGCCGAGACGGTGGCACACACACCAAGGGAACTGATTTCCATTATCGAGAAAACCGAATAATCAAGATGGGTGGCAGTCCGCATGCGGACTGCCACTTTTTGGTATTATGAATATATAATCAAATATTGTACAAGATTTAAAGCAAGAAATTTGTGGATTTCACCAAAAGTGCGTCAAACGGGTGAGAATCTTGAAAAAAGTGTAGACTTTTGTCACGGAATGTGATATGATATTATAGCATGGGTCTGTGCGGCTATTTTCGTGTTGCACTGCCTGAGTCTGTGTTCAAAGGAGGTGTGACAATTTGATAAATGACCTTCAAAAAGCAAGTATCTGGAAGAGAATCGCTGCATTTATGCTGGATGCGATATTGGTGGTGGTGATTGGTACCGGAGTTCTGGTAGTGCTTTCCTGGGCAACGGGATTTGATAACTACAGGACAACGTATCTGGACCGTATGTTTGCCATCGAAGAGCAGTACGGGCTTGTCGATGCGGGAATTCTTGCGCAGGACGTGCACTTGTTTGACGTGACCGAGCAGGAATATCTGGCATTTTCCGAGGACAAGAAAGCATTGTACGACAGCGCTGCCGAGGCATTTTTAAAGGACCGGGAAGCGATGAATGCTTATGGCATGATGAGCAATCTTCTTTTGCTGTTTGTGTCTCTCCCTTTGCTTGTCGGCGTGATGATCGTTGAGTTTGTCGTACCTTTGATCTTGAAACACGGACAAACGGTTGGCAAAAAGGTGTTTGGCATTGCCGTGGTGCGCGTGGACAGCGTCAAAATTACGCCTCTTCAGCTTTTGGTGCGCACACTGCTTGGCAAATATACCATTGAGATCATGGTACCCGCACTGCTGGTGCTGATGACTCTGAGCGGCTTTTCCGGCATGATTGGCCCTTTGGTGATCCTTGCGATTCTGATCCTTGAGATCGTGGTGTTCTTTGTCACCAAAACCAATTCTCCCATCCACGATTTGCTGGCGGGAACTGTTGCGGTCGATATGGCAAGCCAGCGAATTTTTGAAAGCCCCGAGGAACTGCTGGAGTACAAAAAGAAGCTTCAGGCAGAGGTTGCCGCGGACAGCAAATATTTTTGATTGTTATTATTTAGCAATAAATAAATAAAATAAAAAACAAAGCAAAGGAAGAGAAAACATGAAAGTTGTTTTGCAAAACCTGACAAAAGTCTTCCCCAGCCGAAACAAGAAAGCGAATGAAGAGGTAATCGCGGTCAACGATTTTACCTTTGAAATTCCGGACGGCAAGCTGATCGGCTTGCTGGGTCCCTCCGGCTGCGGTAAGAGCACTACGCTGTACATGATCAGCGGTCTGCAAAAGCCTACCGGCGGTAAGATCTTCTTTGGCGAGGATGACGTTACCGAGCTGGCTACCGAAAAGCGCGGCGTCGGTCTGGTGTTCCAGAACTATGCGTTGTATCCCCACATGACTGTTAAGCAGAACATTCTGTTCCCCCTGCAGAACCTGAAGGGCAAGGACAAGATGTCCAAGAACGAAATGCTGGAGCGCGCACATGAAGCTGCAAAACTGGTGCAGATCGATGAGCTGATGGACCGTAAGCCCAGTGAGCTTTCGGGCGGTCAGCAGCAGAGAGTTGCGATTGCAAGAGCACTGGTTAAGATGCCTCGTGTACTGCTTTTGGACGAGCCTCTTTCCAACCTGGACGCAAGACTGCGTCTGCAGACCAGAGAAGAGATTCGCCGCATTCAGCGCGAGACCGGTATCACTACCGTATTCGTAACGCACGACCAGGAAGAGGCAATGTCCATTTCCGATATGATCGTAGTTATGAAGCTGGGCGTTCTGCAGCAGATTGGTGCTCCCCAGGACGTTTATGACGATCCTACCAACCTGTTTGTTGCTAAGTTCCTTGGCACGCCTCCCATCAACGTATTTGAGGGCAAGGTGCAGGGCGGCAAGGTTTACATCGGTGATGAGGCTGTGCTTGACGTTGCAGACGTTGAGGATAGGGAAGTGTTCATCGGTATCCGTCCCGAGGGCTTTGTTCCGGATGAAAACGGTGCTATGTGCTGCAAGATGCGCAGCGTAGAGGTTATGGGCAGAGACGTCAGCGTGGTTTCCGAGCATGACGGTATGGTAAGCCCTGTCATCCGCTCTATCATCAATGCAGACAGCGGCATCGATGCAACCGCTACCACCATCCGTTATTCCATCAAGCGTCACAAGATCTTCCTGTTTGATAAGCAGACCGAGGAAAGAATCCGTTTCGAGGTGTAATATGGTAGATAGTAAACAACAATGGAAAGCGTGGCTGTACCTGTCTCCCGCCATTGTCCTTCTGCTGGTATTTACGGTATGGCCCATCATTAACACAATTATCATGGCGTTTACTGAAGGCTACACGGCACTGGGAAACATTGGTGAGCAGACCTTCCAGTTCGGTATCGGCAACTTTACCAAGGTCATCTTCAAGTTCCCGGACTTCAAGGAGTGCTTGATCAATACCATGATTCTGTGCTTTGCCACAGTACCGATTTCCACCTTCTTAGCACTTCTGATCGCTGTTTGTCTGAACTCGATCAAGCCCCTGCAGAGATTGCTGCAGACCATCTTCTTTTTGCCCTACGTTACCAACTCGATTGCAGTCGGTATGGTATTTGCAGCAATGTTCAACATTGTCGGTACCTTCCTTGGCAGTGAATCTCAGCTGGTAACATCTCCCGGTATCGTCAACTATTTTATTGAGATCTCCGGTCTTGGCAACCTGATTGAATGGCTGCTGGCAAATTACCCCAACACCATCAGCTGGCTGACCACTACGTATCCCATCAGCTGGATCAACGACGGTTCGACCTACATGGCAAATATGCTGGTGATCATTGTTTATATCGTATGGAATGCGCTGCCTTTCAAGATCCTGATCCTGCTTGGCGGCTTGCAGAGCGTAAACAAGCAGTACTATGAGGCTGCAAAGGTAGACGGTACCTCCCGTACCCGCGTCTTTACCAACATCACCATCCCGTTGCTGTCTCCCATGCTGGCGTACGTTATCATCACCGGCTTTATCGGCGGCTTCAAGGAATACTCCAGTATCGTCGGTATTTTCGGCGAATCCATGGGTCCCCCTCACGATCCTTACAGACTCAATACCATGGTCGGCTTGATTTATAAGGAACTGCCTTTAAACCAATACGGTAGAGTTGCTGCCGCTGCTTTGGTCCTGTTTGCAATCATTTTTGTTATCACCATGATTAATCTCTGGGTGAGCAAAAAGAAAGTGCATTATTAAGGAGGTGCCGGTATGACTGAACAAAAAAAGCTTTCTGTAATGCGTGAACGTAACATGCAATCCGAAACGCAAAAGAACAAGATCGGCAAGGTCATTGCACAGATTTTGTGTTATGCGTTCCTGATCACCATGGCGTTCGTAATCCTGTTCCCGTTTTACTGGATGATCATCTCCTCCTTGAAAACGGTTGACGAGTATTATCTGACAATTCCTACGTTTTTCCCCAAGACCATAGTACTCAAGAACTATTTCTGGGATGCGTTTGAAACCGCAAACCTGAGTAGACTGTTCTTTAATACGGTACTGGTTGGTGTGGTTTCCACCGTGCTTTCTCTGGTGATCACCGTGCTTTCCGCATTTGCGTTTGCACGTCTGGAGTTCAAGGGCAAGAACGCGCTGTTTGCAGCACTGCTTGCTACTATGATGATCCCCGGTGAGCTTTTCACCATCACCAACTATCAAACGGTTGCAAACTGGGGGTGGGTCGACTATGAAGTTAACTGGTTTGAGGGGTATGCGGTACTGATCGTTCCGTTCCTCGTCAGCGTTTTCTACATCTACCTGCTCAGGCAGAACTTCTTGCAGATTCCCAACGAGCTGTACCTTGCCGCTAAGGTTGACGGTACGAGCGATCTGAAATATCTGTGGAAGGTGATGATCCCGCTGGCACTGCCTACACTGATCTCTATCACCATTCTCAAGATGATGGGTTCCTGGAACTCCTACGTCTGGCCTAACCTGGTCTCCAAGATCGCAGTTGACCAGCCTAATACCTACAAGCTGATCACCAACGGTCTGCGTGGCGCCAACTTTACGCTTGAGGGAAGTGACCGCGTTAACTTCCCGGTACAGATGGCAGCAGTCGTGGTTGTTTCCATCCCGCTGTTCTTGGTATTTATCTTCCTTCGTAAGTACATTATGAAGGGCGTATCCCGCAGCGGTATTAAGGGCTAATAAGCATTTGCTTATTATATAAAAGGCAAAAAATAAAAAATAAAAGAAAGAAGGAACAAAAATTATGAAAAAGTTTTTGTCTGTGCTTCTTGTCTGCATCATGCTCGTAGGCGTTATCGCAATGAGCGGCTGTACCGATACTTCCAATGCAGCTAAGCCCAATTTCGAAATGCCTGAGGGTGGTTACGACGGAAGCGAAGTCACCATCACGTTCTACCACACCATGGGTAGCAACCTCTCCGACGTACTCAACGCATACATCGAAGAGTTCAACAAGATCTACCCCAACATCACCATCGTTTCCACCCAGGTTGGCGGTTACGATGACGTGCGTGACACCATCTCTACCGACATCACCGTTGGTAACCAGCCCAACATCGCGTACTGCTATCCGGACCACGTAGCTCTGTACAACCTTGCTAAGGCAGTTGTGACTCTGGACACCCTGATCGACAGCGAGATCGAGGTTACCCGTGCAGACGGCACCACCGAGATCATTGGTCTGACCCAGGCACAGAAGGACGACTTCATCAAGGGTTACTATGAGGAAGGTCAGCAGTTTGGTGACGGTCTGATGTACACCATGCCTTTCTCCAAGTCCACCGAGGTTCTGTACTACAACAAGACCTTCTTTGAGGCAAACGGCCTGAGCGTTCCCACCACCTGGGACGAGCTGGAGCAGGTTTGCGCAAAGATCAAGGAAATCGATCCCACCTGCGTACCTCTGGGCTATGACTCCGAGGCAAACTGGTTCATCACCATGTGCGAGCAGTACGGCTCCGATTACACCAGCGCTACCGGCGACCACTTCCTGTTCGACAACGAGCAGAACCGTGCTTTTGTTAAGAAGTTCTCCGAATGGTATGACAAGGGCTACGTAACCACTCAGACTCTGTACGGTGCATATACCTCCGGTATGTTTGTTGCACAGGGTGCTGATGAGATCCACAGCTATATGTCCATCGGTTCCTCCGCAGGTGCAACCCACCAGCGTCCCGCTAAGGATGACAGCGGCAACTACCCCTTCGAGGTAGGCATCGCTTCCATTCCTCAGGTTGATCCCGCTAACCCCAAGGTTATCTCTCAGGGTCCCTCCGTATGTATCTTCAAGAAGGACAATCCTCAGGAAGTTATCGCTTCTTGGCTGTTCGTAAAGTACCTGACCACCAGCGTTGAGTTCCAGGCTGAGTTCTCCATGGCTTCCGGTTACGTTCCGGTTCTCAAGTCTGTTGCAGAGAACGAGACCTACGCTGCATTCCTTGCAAATGCTGACGGTTACAACTACGTTTCCGCTCTGTCTGCAAAGGTATGTCTGGATCAGCAGGAAGCTTACTACACCTCTCCTGCATTCAACGGTTCCTCCACTGCTCGTGACCAGGTTGGCGCTCTGCTGACCAAGTGCTTGGGTTACAAGACCTCTGATGCTAACATTGATGCTCAGATCAAGAAGGCATTTGAAGAGGCTATGACCTACTGCGAATACTACGGCGGTTAATTACAGGACAATATGAGAGCACTGAATAGATGGCTTTGCGTGCTTTCGGTGCTTGTTATGGTGCTCGGCTGCATGGCGGGTTGTGACCAAAACCCGTCAAGCGGCGAGCAGGGTACCGAAGCTCCCGCACAGAATATTGACTTTGCTGCCGAGGTCAAGCTGGATATGGAGTCCAACACCGCAAAGGTGAAGGTCAACAGCATCCACGCATTTATCGACGGCGATACCACACACTTTGAGGTTCCGACCTCTGTTGCCGAGAACGGCATTCTCAAGGCAAGATACCTTGCCATCAACACGCCCGAATCCACGGGTAAGATCGAAGAATACGGCAAAACGGCTGCTGCCTTTACCAAGGAAAAGCTGTCCGGCGCATCTTCCATTTACATTGAATCCGATGACGCCAACTGGAATCTCGATTCCACCGGCGGTCGTCATCTCGTTTGGGTATGGTACAGAAACTCGGAGGACGAGGAGTACCGTAACCTGAATATTGAAATTCTCCAGAACGGTCTGGCAATTGCGTCCAACTCTGCACAGAATCGCTACGGTGAAAAGGCAACTGCAGCCATTGCGCAGGCAAAGGCGCAGAAGCTCAACGTATATTCCGGCAAGAAGGACCCCAATTTCTACTATGGCGAAGCAGTTGAGCTGACGCTCAAGGAGCTGCGCACCAACATCGAAGCCTATAACGGTGTAAAGGTCGCCTTCAACGGTGTGATCACCGCAAACGAAGGTCAGGCAGTTTATATCGAGGACTACGATGCAGAAACCAATATGTACTACGGCATGTACATCTACTACGGCTACGGTCTTTCCGGTGAGGGTCTTGATATCCTCTCGGTTGGCAACGAGGCAAGAATCGTGGGCACCGTCCAGTATTACGAGGTTGGTGGCACCTATCAGGTCTCGGGCTTGACCTACCGTCAGATGAAGCCGAACGATCCCGGTAACATTCAGAAGCTCAGCGATGGGCATTCTCCCGCATATTTCCCCACCGAGGCGGATACCTTTATCAACGGTAAGGTAGAGATCGAAAGGGAAGATGAGATCGTTGCCATGGATTATGCACAGCTTGCTCAGTCGACCTCGATCGAAATGAAGAACCTGGTTGTCAAGAGCATTTATACCACTGTCAGTGATACCAACTCGAACGGCGCTATGACCCTGACTTGCGAAGTCAACGGTGTTACGGTAGACGTTCGCACTGTCGTTCTTTACGATGAGAACGGAGCGTTGGTGACCGAAGAATATTTTGCAGGCAAGACCATTGACGTTAAGGGCTTGGTTGATTATTTCAGCGGCTCTTATCAGATCAAGGTACTGTCTTTGGCAAACATCACCATTCATGAATAATTAAAAAGGGGATTACCAACATGAAAAAGATTCTTAGTGTCCTCTTGGTTGCAGTTCTGATGCTGGGTGTGCTTGTTGCTTGTAACAACATTCCCTCCACCGGCGAAGAGCCCTCTGCACTGGAAAATGCAAAGAGCTATCTGCAGACCATGTATAAGGACAAGAACACTACGACCGCCGCTGACTTTGAGCGCGTAGGCGTACTCGTTGTTGACGGTGTAAAGTACACCGTTACCTGGACTGTTGACGTGACCGAGGGTATCACCATTTCCGTAAGCGAAGATGGTAAGACCGTTCACTTCGACGTTGACGAGGAATCCTCCAAGGAGATTCCTTACACTCTGACCGCTACCATTTCCGATGCAGAAGGTCAGACCATTGCGCTTGAGTTTAAGTACACCATTCCTAAGTTTGCTGTAACCTCCTTTGCAGACTACATGGCTGCTAAGGAAGGCGACACTGTTGTTGTTGAGGGTATTGTAGTTGGTATCAACTCCAAGGCTGCAGGCAACACCAGAAACCACCTGTTCATTATGGACGAATCCGGCGTAGGCGGCTACTACTCCTACCAGATGGAGGCTGACCCCGTTGCTGATCTGGGCATCGCGGTTGGTATGACCGTTCGCGTAGCCGGTCCCGTATCTCCTTACAACGGCATGCAGGAAATCAAGGGCGGCGTTGCAACCGTGCTTGACACCAACGTCAAGGAGTTCGCTCCCGTTGATATCACCGAAAAGTGGGTTGAGGGCACTGACTTCAACCAGTTCGTAGCACTGCCCGTAGTTGTAAAGGGTGTTACCCTTGGCGGCCAGGAGCTTGCTAATGCTACCAGCCAGTATCTGTTCTTCAGCCTCAACGGTGTTGAGGGCTACGTAAGAACCTACGTAACCGATTTCCCCACCACGCTCAAGGCAGAGGACAAGGGCACCATTGATGCAGCACACGCTGAAAAGTTCGGCTACGTTGCTGACGTTACCGGTATCCTGATCACCTACTCCGGCAAGCCCTACCTGATTCCTACCTCTGTAGATTGCTTCTACAACGTTACTCTCCCCGAGAGAAACGATGCTGAAAAGGTTGCTTTTGAAAAGGAAAACCTCAGCTTTGCTACCACCATCTCCAAGGGCGGTGAAATGGATCTTCCCGGCGCTGCTACTTACAGTGACGTAGTTTCCATCACTTGGGAATCCAACAGCGAGCTGGCTGTTGTCAACGGCAACAAGCTCAACATCACCATTCCCACCGAAACCGCTACCATCAAGCTGACCGCTACCATTACCTGCGGTGAGGCTACCGGTACCAAGGAATTCGAAGTTAAGATCCTTGCAGGCAGCATGACCTACGAGCAGATCGTTGACGCAGCTTACGGTCTGGCAGTAGGTGAGGCTCTGGAAGGCACTTACCGTCTGTTTGGTGTGATCACCAGCGTTGATACCGCTTGGAGCGATCAGTACTCCAATATCACCGTTACCATTCAGGTTGGTGATAAGGCTGACAAGCCGATCCAGTGCTTCCGTCTGAAGGGCGATGGCGCTAAGGACCTCAAGGTTGGCGACGCTATTACTGTTGACGGTGTTCTGAAGAACTACAACGGCAAGATCGAATTTGACGCAGGTTGCCAGCTCGTAGGCATGGGCGAGGTTGTATCTCAGGGTGCAATCCTTGACATCGCATACGCACTGCAGCCCGGTGAGGTCACCGAGGAATCCTACACCCTGACCGGTGTGATCTCCTCCGTTGATACTCCCTGGAGCGATCAGTACTCCAACATCACCGTTACCATCATTGTTGACGGTAACACCGAAAAGCCCATGATGTGCTTCCGCCTGAAGGGCGAGGGCGCTCAGGGTCTGAAGGTTGGCGATACCATTACCGTAACCGGTACCTTCACCAACTACAATGGCACCATCGAGTTCAACGCAGGTTGCACGCTTGATAAGCTGGTTCCCGGTGAGGGCGGCGAGCAGGGCGGTGAAGAGCAGCAGCCCGTAGGCGACGTTACCACCAATGCAGGCGTTGAGATCAAGGAAGGCGTTGCATACCTGATGTCCATGAACCAGGTAACCAACGGTCATACCGTTTACGTTTGCGGCGGTATCGATCAGGACAGATATCTTGTTACCTCTACCGATAAGGCAGCAGCTCTGCAGATCTTTGTTGAAAAGACCGATGCAGGTTACAAGTTCTACACCACCATTGACGGTGCTAAGAAGTACATCAACGTAACCACCAACGATGCAGGCAAGACCGCTGTTCTGTATCAGGATACTTGCACCAGCGTATACAAGTACGTTTCCGAAACCAACATTTGGGTAACCACCCTTGACGGTCAGGACAAGTACCTCGGCTCTTACCAGAGCTTCGATACCATCAGCGCTTCCAACACCAGCTATATCAATGCCGGCAACACCGGTGTTTCCCAGTTCCCCCTGGAGCTGATCGTAGCTGAATAAGAAAAGCTAAAACAAAAAGCGATGCACCTCGGTGCATCGCTTTTTGTTTATGTAGGGCAGGGATCTGTTTATGTTCGGGCATCAAACAAAAGGGCGGATTGTATATCCGCCCCAAACTTTTTTATTGATTCAAATATCCCGAAAGCTTTTTGAACACGGTCATGTTGGTGCGGTCAGACTGCAAAGGAGTTACGGAGATATAGCCGTTCATGACGCAGTCGGTATCCAGCTCCAGATTTTCGGTGTTCTCGAAAATAAATTGTCCTACCTGCTGATAGGTGCCGTTGCCGTTGTCCACCCACTCGTCGGAATACTTTGCCTGACCCTGACGGGTGATGCGGATGCCCTGAGGATTCTCGGGAATGTTAACGTTGTAGAGATTGTTCTGCGCAAAGAGATTATTGCGCTCAAAGAACTTGAACACGTAGTCCAGCTGCTCCAAAGCACCTGCCAGCGTTGCGGGATCGGTGGAGAGCGCCAAGCCTCTGTGACCCTGCGCGGCAGCCTCATAGATGGCACCCACCGTGCCGGAATACACAATATCCTGCCCGATGTTGTAGCCGCGATTGATGCCCGAAATGACCAGATCGTATTGTTCGCCAAGACCGATGATGCCCCAGCGCACGCAGTCGGCAGGGGTGGAATCCACGGCATAAGCGGTAGTTTGGGGGCAGAGATCGTATTTGGTCACAGCAATGGGGTGGAAAATATCAATGCCGTGGCTCTTGCCGCTTTGCTCATACAGAGGGGCAACCGTGGTGACCTCGCCGTATTTAGATGCCCATTTGACCAGAGAGATCAAGCCCTCGGCTTTGATGCCGTCGTCGTTTGTAATCAGAATTTTCATAACCAGCCCTCGTTTTCGGATTTGTATTTTGCCAAGGTTGCATCAGCCTCGTCGACCAGTGCCTTGACCTCTTTTTTGCTGTAAACCGTAGCACCGCTTGCACATGCGTGACCACCACCGTGATAACGCTCGGCAATCTGATTGACCGTGACAAAGCGCGAACGCAAACGCACGCGGGTCTCGGTCTCGTGCTCAATAAAGATCATCCAGATCAAGCTGCCCTTGATCGAATCCAGAAGGGAAACAGCAGCCGCTGCTTGCTCATGCGTCAAGCCAAACTTTTCCATGGTGGCGCGGCTGATATACAGATATGCTACGCCCGCAGGGGTGACCTTGACGTTTTTATACACAAAGGATTTGAAGGAAAAGGACTCCATGTCCTGCAGGTACAGATGTGCGTAAAGCACCTCGGTGTCAATGCCCACGTCCAGCAGCATGCCTGCCATGCGCATAGTGTCGCCCGAAACGCAGCTGAAGCGGAAGCGACCCGAGTCGGTGACCATTCCGGTATACAGGTAGGTAGCCGCCTCTTTGTTGATCTTGAGCTCGTCCTTGAAGGTGTAATAGAACTTTGCCACCATCTCGCAAACCGAGGACGCCTCCTCCTCGACCCAGAGAATGTCACCGTAAGGGTTGACGTTGATATGGTGGTCGATCTTGATCAGCTCGCGGCACAGCGCGTATTTGGGATTGGAGATACGCCCCTCGTTACCGGTGTCCAGCACGATGCCCAAGGCGCCCTCGTATAAAGAATCGTCCACAGGCGCGTCGTCCTCGCCCAAAAAGGCAAGGTAGTCGGCATGCTCACCGTCGGTCAGAATCACCTGTTTTTCGGGCCAGGTCTGCAGAATGATCTCCTTAAGGCCCTTGGTTGCACCCACGCAGTCACCGTCGTTGCGCACGTGACGGAACAGCATGATGCGATCGTATTGCTTGATTTTATTCAGAATTTGCTGTAATACTTCCATTTTTTACTGTCCTTTCTCTGCCAGAGCATCCAGATCTGCAAGCATCTGCATTGCAGTTTCACGGTCCTTGACCGTAGCACCGCTTGCCTTGATATGACCGCCGCCGCCATACTTGACCGCAATGGCATTGATATTGTGCATGCCGGAGCGCAGCTCGCACAGCACGCCCTCATCGGTTTCTGTAAAGTTGACCCAGATATTCACACCGCGGATCTCGCCCATGGTGTTGACCATGCCGCGCGAAACCGTAAAGGAATCAGCGCCCGTGGCTGCCAGCTCCTCCTTGGTAGTGTATATGTAGCCAACGTTGTGCTCGGTGAATTGGATCTTGAGCACGAACGAGGCACGCAGACGGATAAAGGAAAAATCATCCGCGTACAGATTGCGGTAAATGTCGTTGGTATCAAAGGGATGCGATTTGAGGAAGGAGGCAAGACGGAAGGTGTTTGCGCTGGTAGAATCGTAGCGGAAACGACCCGAGTCGGTCACCATACCGGTATAAAGCGACTTGGCTGCAAGAGGGGAGAGGGTCAGACCGCTCTCCATGGCAAATTCGGTGATCAGACCGCAGCAGCTTTCATAAGAGCTGTCGGTTACCTCCACGTCCGCAATGGTTTCCACAAATAAATGGTGGTCAATGCGCGCGGATACGTGGGCTGTGGTATAGCGCATATCACTGATCAGCGCTTTGGCAGAGGTGTCAAGCACAATGGCAAGTGCGTCGCGGTATTCTTGGTCCGCCACCTCGTCCATAATGCTGTCCTCCATGAAAGCAAAGCGCTTGGCAGGGTCACCCACCACAAGCACACGTTTTTCGGGAAAGTTTTCCTTAATGATGTGCTTCAGACCAATCTGGCTGCCCATCGCGTCACCGTCGGGATTGGTGTGACGGTGAATGATGATGGTATCATGGCAGCGGATCTGCTCTAAGATTTTTTCAAACATATCTATCTCCTTAAAAATTTAATCAAAGTAGCCTGTGTATTCCACCTTCAGCGTGCTGTTGGGGAACAGGTAATGATGCAGATCCACAAAATAGGATTCCGTCATGCTGGCAATATAGTCCACCACGATCTGATTGGGCTCCGCGCTTTCATAGGGGCGGGAGCGCTTGTAATGGACCTTGTTGAGGTAGTTGATGTGGTGCGTGTAGATGGGGGCATTCTTGTTGCCCGCGCGCAGATCATCCAGGCATTGCCCGTAGATCTCTGCCATCATGGGCTTGGCGGTGTGCTCCAGATTTGCACGGGGAGCGGCATAGTTGTAGATCATGCGATAGTTGGCAGCCTTGGAATCCACCAGCGCCTTGAAATGACGCTTGTCCAGCCCGATGTAAGGCTTTGCGTAGCTGTTTTCGATGATGTTGACCACCAGATTGTTGATGATCTCTGCGTTGATCGAGCCAATATCCTCATTGAAAAAGGCGGATTCGGGGGTCAGCCCCGCGCGGTCGGCATCCTGTCTGTCCTTGCCAAGATAGGCAATGATGTCCGAGATGCGCACCACGATTGCTTCCAGCGATCCGGGGAGAATGGTGTTGGCATAACCGGGCTCTGTGTAGCAGCGCTCGATCATGCGATCAAATTCCTCAAAGCTGTCAATTGGCTGCGGCTCGTACTGCATCATCTCCACCTCACCGTTGTGGGTGGCAATGCCATGCAACGTTTGCAGGCTGATATTATAGGGGAACATTTCATCCAGCACGCGAACGGAGTGCACGTTGTGGAAGAAAAAGCGCCCGGTGTGCTGATGGTACAACTCGCAAAGATAAGCTTCGCCCGAATGCGCAAAGGGCGGGTGACCGATATCGTGCCCAAGCGCGATCGCCTCGATCAGATCAAGGTTGAGCCCCAGTGCAGCTCCAATGGTGCGCGCAATGCGGGAAACCAGCTGCACGTGCAGGCTGCGACGGGTGATGTCGTCGTTTTTGATCAGCGAGAACACCTGTGTTTTGCCGGTATAGCGGTTATAAAAGGGGCAGTGCAGGATCTTATCAATATCGTGTACAAAGGGCGGGCGCCAGACGCTTGCGCTGTCCGAAGAGACGCATTTTCTGCGAATGACGCTGCTGTTTTCATATCCAATTCGCAGAGTGCTACCCTCAAGCCTGTCCTGCACAATATTGGCAGCCACAGCAGGGGAAAGGGTTTCGTATTTCGGCATATATACCTCGTAAATCTATCTGAAAATTTTGAGTGTGCTTAACATATCATTATACTATAAAAAGGTGCAAATTGCAAACGTTTTTGAGAAAGAAATTGATGGAAAACGCATTCTTGTAGATTCTCACAAAATAAAGCCTTTCGTTTTGTAAAAAAGGCAAAAGAAAGCCTCTGCCAAATTTTTGGCAGAGGCTTGTATCAGTTGCTCCAACCGCCGCTTTGCATGAAATCTGCAACAAGGTCGCGTGCAAAGGTGGTCTGATCGTAGGTGTCTACCACCGTGATGCGGTTGGGCGCGTAGGATGCGCTGTACGTATCCGTGATAATGTAATAGGTCGCATTCGGATCAATGCCGCCCTTGACGCTGTTTCCGTATGCGCTATAGGTAATGAAATAATTGGAATTATTGGTGTTAATGAATTTCTTTTGCAGATCCGAGCCCTTGATGCTGCCAAGCACGATCTGATTATCAAAGGGCAACAGCATTTGCAGGTCGCTGTAGCGAACCTCGCCTGCGGCAAGGTCGTAAGGGGATCTTGTGGAGATAAATCCACCGCCAAGCACCAGATCGTATTGCGAGCCCCAGTGCTGCTGACCAAGTGCCAGATAAAGATCTGCAACCTTTTGCTTGATCTCGCCCGAGGAGCGCTTGCGTGCGTTGTTACCAAGCACCACGTCACCCATTTGCAGCTGCTCGGCATATTTTTGCTCAAGCCCGTCTATAATGGTATCTCCCGTGTATTTGTTGTAAACCTTGGTGGGAATCTGCTGGGCAGTAATCACAGCCGTTCCGGTGATCTCGTTGATCAGGACCTGCGCATGGGTAATGCCGTCGTTGTCGCCGCCGCCTTGCACGTGGTATACACCGTAAGAATCTATGTTAACATAGCTTTTGTGCGTATGCCCCTCGAACACCACGTCCACGTAGCCGTCCGAAAGCTCGTAATCATAATCACTGCCACCTGCGTGGATCGAATACACGATCAGATCCGCGCCCTGCGCACGAAGCGCTTGGGATTCATCCTTGACAAGCTCGGTCAGCGCGTCGTCCAAGACAAAGTACACGTCCTCGACCTTGTCCGAGGAAATCGAGGAATAGCAGTCACCAATCGCACCGATGATGCCGACCTGAATCTTGCCAAGATCTACCATCACCGAGCCCTGACAATAGTCAACCCGTTGATTGGTGCTTTTCTCATAAACGTTTATGGCAAGGAAAGGGAACTCGGCAAGCTCCAGATTATCGTATATTGCCTCTTCACCCCAGTCGAATTCATGGTTGCCAAGCGTCATGGAAACAAAGTCCATCTCGTTCATCCAGTCCGTCACGATCAAGCCCTTGGTCAGACCGGATTCGGAGCTGCCTTGCCACATGTCGCCCGAGGAAAGCAGGATGGTATTGGGGTTTTGCTTGCGCTGCAGGCGCATATAGCTGTTGAATTCGTCCATGCCGGGCTGGCTGTCGGTATCAAAGATCTTGCCGTGCAGGTCGTTGACGGCAAACAGATCCACCTCTACCAGTACCGAGACGGTGCAGGTATCGCATTTTCCGTTGTCATCTGCGTCGGTATGCACGCAGGAGCTCTCGGTAGGGGGCTGAGGCGCTATGGTCGTGCAGGCGCCAAGGCACAGAATCAGCACAAGCAGCAGCGCCAAAAGAGAAAGAGAACGTTTCATAAAACCTCCGGGAATATCACATACTACGATTATAGCATACAATCGACAAAAAGTAAAGGGGTTGCGCAAGGCAACCCCTATTTGTTATTTGAGCTTTGAAAGGGATGCGTGGAAGCAATCCAGAATCTTGGGGGAGAAGGCACCGCACTCCCCGTTATCGATCATAGCAACCGCCTGCTCGGGCGTGTATGCCTTTTTGTAATAGCGGTCGTTGGTCAGTGCATCGTAAACGTCAACGATTGAAACGATCTGTGCCCAGATCGGGATTTGCTCACCGCACAGCGCGTCGGGATATCCCTTGCCGTCGTATCGCTCGTGGTGATAGCGGCAAATGTCGTAGCAGTAGCGGTAGAAGTGGTCTGTGCTCTCGTATTTGCCAAGCATTTCGCAGCCGTAAATGGTGTGCTTTTTCATCTCGGCAAATTCCTCGTCGGTCAGGCGACCGGGCTTGAGCAGGATATGGTCCGGAATGGCGATCTTGCCAATATCGTGCAATGCGGCAGCGGTTGCAATACGGTCCGCTTCACTGGGATCAATGCCGTATTCGGGGTATTTTTCCATCAGCGCATCCAGAATGGAGCGTGTCAGCGAGGTCACACGCTGCACGTGGTCTCCCGTTTCCATGCTGCGGTATTCAACCGCGGAGGTCAGCACGCGTACGATAAACGAGTTCATCTGGTCGTTTCTCTGGGTTTCCTCCAGCAGCTCCATGCTCTTGATTTTGTCGGTATTATCCTGCACGAACAGCATCAAAAGACGATCGCCCTCGTATTCCATGGCACGAATTGTGGTGACAAACCAACCGTATTCGTCCTTGCCGTCGATCAAGCCCTTGTAGCCGTAAGAGATTTCCTCAGTAAGGTTCGAGCTGTTAACAGCTCGCCGGCATGCTCCGAGAACCTCTTCTCGGAATTCGGGTGCCACGGTTGCCGAAAAGGCTTCCAGATGTGATTCGATATTGCCACCGCTTGGCTGCTTGACGATGTTACCGTCCTCAAATTGCATATAATAAACGGTGTCCTTGGTGACGTTGACCTGCATGATGCGTGTATAGGCACCTGTAGCTGCCTTGGTGAACAGATTGCGGAAGTAATCCGAGCGGGAGATCAGCATCTGCTCCTGATTGACGTCCATAAAGCAGATAATCGCCTCCAGCGCACAGCCCTGTTCGTTTTGCGCGGTCATAATCACGAACATACGGTTCCACTTGACAGTATCCCCGTACAGATGACGGTAGGTGACGTAGTAGTAGGGATGCTCTGCGTTGAGCTTTTCATTGATATAATCAATGTCGCAAGCCTCGCGCATTTCCTCTCGGTCATCGGGATGCACGTATTGCTTGATATAGCCCTTCATCGCCTTTGTGTAAGGTCGCTTGGAGGGCGCCTTTTGCTCGCGATAATCGGGGGAGTGGCGAATGCTGTTGGCAATGCTGATGCGCTCAAGCGATTCCTCGCGCAAATCGACGCAATAGGAGCTCAAAAACAGCTTACCAAAGCCCTGCAGCTGCGCGTAGATCGAGATCTGTCCGCGCTCGTATGTGTTGATAAAAAAGAAAGCGTGAATGGCGGCAATGGTCATGGCGATGTTTACAAACGGAACCTCGGGAACCAGTGCCTGAATGGGGGAGAGCGAAAGAATCAGGAAGGAGTACATGGTGATGGAAAGGTATCTGTTTCTCTCCACCGCATTTTTTTGCATAATGGTTTTGGCGATGGCGCGCGCACCGATCAAGCCAAGGTACAGCAGTGCGATGATCAGGTGTACTGCATATAAAGGACCGCGTGCGTGAATGCCGGTTACGGGGTCGATGGTGAATACCCAGCCCGTCCAGATCGAAGCAAATGCCAGCGCGGTGTTGATCAGGGCGGGGGAAAGGGTCAGGAAGAGGAAGATGGTCTCCTTTTTCTTGTTGCCCGGCTCGCGCAGCAAATGATCGGAATATAAGTAGCAGCAGTAAGCCGCCAGCCCGGTCATGGCATAATAAAGAATTGCCAATACGTAGTCAACCGCAATGGGCAGCACGATGACGTTGTCCTCACAAAGCACCCATAAAAGGTCTACTGTGATCAAAAGAATGCTGGACAGCAGCACCATGGAAAAGCGACGGCGCTTTTGCGTCTGGCGGATCTCGCCAAGGGTGAGAACGTAGATTGCGACGGTCAATGCAAGAGTAACGCTGGAAATGCTCCAATACATAAATTGCATGTCATGCCTCCTGTGTACTTGTCATACAGAATCATTCTAACACAGTTTTTTGCGTTTTTCAATGGCTTTGCGCAAAGAATTAAAAAAAGCCGCATTTTGCCCGGGCAAAATGCGGCTTTTGGAATCAGATGCAACGAACGCGCAACACGCCGTCCATGCTATCCATTTCGCAAGGACACATGCTGCCGCTGATGTCAAACATAGTGTAAGCATATTCGCCCTTGGACTTGCTTGCCATGTTTTCAATGTTATGACCCTTGGCAGAGATGGCAGCCGAAAGGGTTGCGATGACGTTGGGGATATTCTTGTGCAGTACGCAAACGCGGCTCTCGCCTGTGCGAGGCATGGAGAGGGCGGGGAAGTTGACGCTGTTGACGATATTGCCGTTTTCCAGGTAGTCCGCCAGCTGCTCTGCCGCCATGACGGCACAGTTATCCTCGCTCTCCTCGGTAGAAGCACCCAGGTGAGGGATGGTGACCGCCCCCTTGATGCCAATCAACTCGGGGGTGGGGAAATCGGTGACGTAGGCGGAAAGCTTGCCGGATTCCAGCGCAGCAATCACGTCTGCGGCAACCACCAGATCGGCACGCGCCAGATTGATGATCTTGGCGCCGTCCTTCATGGTTGCAAGTGAGGCGGCATTCACCATGCCCTTGGTATCCTTAGTAGCGGGCACGTGCAAGGTGAGATAATCGGAGCAGGCGAACAGCTCGTCAAACGAAGCCGCCTTGACAATGCGGGGGTCCAGATGCCAAGCGGCATCAACAGACAAAAAGGGATCGCAGCCTACAACGTTCATGCCAAGCGAGAGCGCTGTGTTGGCAACCATGCCGCCAATTGCACCAAGTCCAACCACGCCAAGCGTTTTGCCGCGCAGTTCGGTGCCTGCAAAGGCGGATTTGCCCTTTTCCACTGCCTTTGCAACATCGGTTGCGGGATCCAACGATTGCGCCCAAGAGATACCGCCCACGATATTTCTTGCCGCCAGAAGCAAAGCGCATACGGTCAGCTCCTTAACACCGTTGGCATTGGCACCGGGGGTGTTGAACACCACAATGCCCGCATCCGCACATTTTTCAAGCGGAATGTTGTTCACGCCCGCACCTGCGCGCGCAACGGCAAGCAGGGAATCGGGCAGTGCCATGTCGTGCATGACAGCGGAGCGGACCATGATACCGTCCGGGGCGTCCATGCTTTCGGCTACGTGATAATCGGCAGGCAGCTTGGAAAGACCTACCTTGGCAATCTTATTGAGCAGTTGAATGTTCTTCATAAGGTGACTCCTGTGTTATGCTTTGGGATTTTCGGCTTCGAATTTCTTCATAAAGGCAATCAGGTCAACAATGCCTTCTACGGGCATGGCATTGTAGATGGAAGCGCGCATGCCGCCAACCGAGCGGTGACCCTTGAGGTTCTTAAAGCCTGCCTTGGCAGCCTCGGATGCAAATTTCTTATCCAGCTCCTCGTTGCCCGTTTTGAAGGTAACGTTCATGATCGAGCGGTACGCGGGCTGCGCGTGTGTGATATAGTAATCGGTGGAGTCCAGATAATCGTACAGCATGCCTGCCTTTTGGTAGTTGATCTTGGCAATCCCTTCAAGTCCGCCAATCTCAAGCAGGTATTCGTATACAAGCCCTGCCATGTAGATGGCGTAGCAGGGAGGGGTGTTGTACATGGAATCGTTTTCTGCCATCACCTTCCACTCCAGCATTGTGGGAATGCCGGGCAGCGCCTGATCCAGCAGATCTTCGCGTACAATGACCACGGTCAAGCCTGCGGGTGCCATGTTCTTCTGTGCGCCTGCATAGATCACACCAAACTTGGAAACGTCCACCGGCTCGGAGAGAATGCAGGAGGACATATCGGCAACCAGCGGCACGTCGCCCGTGTCGGGCACCTCGGGGAATTTGGTGCCAAAGATGGTGTTGTTATAGCAAACGTGCACGTATGCCGCATCGGGGCGTACGTCGTCCTTGGAAAATGCGGGAATATAGGAGAAGGTATCGGGCTTGGAGGAGGCAATGCACTTGGCATCAAATCCCATGCGCAAGGCTTCCTTATATGCCTTTTCGGAGAACTGACCGGATACTACGTAGTCTGCCTTTTTGCTCTTGCCCATCAGGTTGAGCGGAACCGATGCAAACTGGGTAGAAGCACCGCCCTGCAAAAAGAGCACCTTATAGTTCTCGGGGATCTGCATCAGCGTGCGAAGATCAGCCTGTGCCTTTGCAATGATCTGCATATAATCCGCGGAGCGGTGACTCATTTCCATGACGGACATGCCGCTCTGTCCATAGCAAAGCAGCTCTGACTGTGCCTTTTCAAGCACGGGAAGGGGAAGCATGGAAGGGCCTGCAGAAAAATTGTATACTCTGTTCATAACGAGTACCTCCGAACTTTAACAAGATAAAGCCATTGTATCACTAAATGAAAGTTATGTCAATAGCAAATTGCAAAAAAATAAAAATCTCTTCGAAAATACGAAGAGATTTTTGAATATTATGCAAGATTCTGCGAAAAATTCCTTCATTTTTCTTCCTTGACGCAAATCAGGTCGTTTGCGTAGGGCAAAGAGAGAATCCACTCGCAAAGCACGTGCCATTCCGCCAGCTTATGGTTGCGGCGCGCGTAGTACATATTGATCAGATTTTCATAGTTGAGTGTGACCGTGCGCATCTGATTATAAGAGGAGGGAAGCATCTGAATCATGTTGTGCCAGGACTGCTTGTCATTCTTATCTGCAAGGAATTTCTGACGCTCGGATTCAAGGTATGCGATGACGCCGTCCAGCACGGCAAGGCCGCCCTCGTCCATACGGTCGCAGGAAAAATCGTCGCGCGTAAACTCCTTTGCGTGGATCTTGTGCATGGTGGAGGTAGAGTTTGCGGTGGTGCCGACCTTATACGTATCGAATTCCTTCCACCAGTACAAAGGAGCGGTAATATCCACCGTCACAAAGATCTGGCGCAGGAACTTGCGGTGGTCACTGCCTGCGTGAGCCAGGCGCTTTGCCAGGTCAAGGTCGTTGGGACCCAGCACGTAGTTTCCGTTCTCATCATAGTAGCTGTCCATACGGTTCCAGCTGTTCATGGGGTTGCGCGCGCCGCGGATCGCGCCTTCAAAATTCATAACCGCGCTTCTTTCTGTTTTGAGCATAGAGTACCCCTTTCAAAGTCATACATATTCTGGAATTATTATAACATAGCCGACAGAATTCGTCAATAGGACTCAGCGCCTGCGCGTATATTTTCCGCGTCTTGGGCGCAGGGAAAGCCCTGAGTATACGTAAAGGAAATAACCGCCCAGCAAAAGAATGGCGCATATCACCGTGGCAATAAAGGCGCGGCTGGTTACGTAATCCGAAAGCAGGGAAATGCCGTGCATGATGGGATTGCGCGCATGGTCCTCGAGAATCACCGCATCCACGCTGCCAAGCAGCGTATCTTGGTAGTAAACCGAGATCACACCTACCACCTGACCTGCACTGACAGGCGCATCCAGGGAGGTCTGATTCAAGTGACAGCGCACGTCAAGGTCAGCATCCGAAGCCGCACGCGGCAGGTAAACGGTCAGCGCATCCTTGGCGCAAACGTCTATCTCCATTCCAAAGTGCCCGGTGTTCTCTACGGGAATGGTTATGGTGGGCTGCCCCTTTTGCAGCACTTGCCTTGTGGCAAAGCCGTTGCATGCCCAGTTGACCAGCTCGTTGGCATATTTGTAGGAATACACGACGTAGTATTCGCTGCCGTCATCCTGCGTGACCATATCGTCATCTGCGCCCATAACCAGGCACAGATAGCGATCCCCGTCGCGCTCTGCGACTGTGACCGTGCACCAGCCGCCCTCATCGGTGCTGCCGGCATTCATGCCCCGGCAGGCAGCGTTGAAATAGCCAATGCCGTAGTAGGTGGAGATCAGGCTATTGCGGTTGTGCAGCGTGCGCTCGGGGGAGCGGTTGGTGGGGGGCATAACGTATTTGACCGCCGAGCTGATTTCCATGTAAAGAGAATTTTTTGCAGCAGCCAGCGCAATTTTGGCTGTGTCAGCTGCGGTGGTGACCATGGCATCGTCATGCAAGCCTGTGGGGTTGGTATAAATGGTTTGCGAAGCCTCAAGCAGAGCAGCCTGCTCGTTCATTTTTTCCACTAACGCCTCGGTGCTGCCGAACAGTGAGTGAGCAAGCACTGCAATGGCGTCGTTATATCCTGCGCAAATGCCTGCATACAGCATATCCTTGATCGTGACGATCTCACCTGCCTCCAAGCCCATCACTCTGCCGTCAATACCGTCCAGCATTTGCGAGGTGATGGTGATCTGACGGTCAAGCTGACCGTCCGCCAGCTTGCAGGCAAGGTAGCCTGACATGATTTTGACGGTCGAGGCAGGGAAGCGCACGGTTTCTGTGTTTTTGTCCAGCATAACCGTTTCGCTGTTGATATGGTACACGTACACCGAGGCAGCCCTTGAGGTATCGGGTGGCGGTACAAGCGAGACCACGTCGGAGTGATTGGCAAATACGGGCAGCGCGCACGTCAATAGCAAAAGGATACAAAAAAAGAGGGAGACGGCTTTTTTCAAAAACATCATCTCCTCTCCTAAAATTTTATGTCAGATTTTCAAAATAAGCGCGCGCACTTTTTGCATCGTGTGCTATGGCTGCGCGAAGCTCTTGCGCGTTTGCAAATTTTTGCTCCGGACGCAGAAAAGCATAAAAGGCGGTGTGCAGCTCTTTGCCATAAAGATCGCCTTCAAAATCAAATAAATAGGTCTCACAGTTCACGCGGGCATCCGAAGCATCCACGGTCGGACGAGCGCCTACGTTGGCAACACCGTCATAGGTCTTGCCGTCCACCGTGCAACGCACGGCATACACGCCGCGAGCGGGCAATGCCGACTTGGGCGAAAAATACTGATTTGCAGTAGGGAACCCCCAGGAAGAGCCGAGGTGCTTGCCGCGGCAAACCTTGGCACGCAGCGCCCAGGGGCGACCCAGCATCAGCGCAGCCTGGTCCACCTTGCCCTGTACGATCAGCTCACGAATCGCAGAGGATGCAATACGGCGCCCATCCGGCATGGTTTGCGCGGGCAGGATGACTGTGCGCTGTGCTCCAAAGTGCGCAAGCAGAGTGTCTGCATTTCCCAAGGCTTTTTTGCCAAAGCGAAAATCATAGCCACAAACCACACCCACACAGCCATAACGCTCCAAAAACGTCATGAATTCCTCAGCACTCAGGTCGCGCAGCTCGGGAAAGGGGGCAAGCAGGGCAAATTCCGCACCCGCGTCAAACAAAAGCGAAAGGCGCTCTTGTGTGCTTGTCAGGTGGGCAGGGGCGTCCTTGCATAAATAATCTCCCGAAGGACGCGTAAAGCAAAATGCACCCGCTCTCACGCCAAGCTCCTGTGCCATTTGCCGTGCGCTCTCTGCCAGCATGGCGTGCGCCTTGTGTACCCCGTCAAAGTTGCCAAGGCACAGCACGCAGGGAGAGGCGGATGGCAAAAGAGAAAAATCCTTGCCGATCAGGATAGCCGGCATATCACTTGCAAAGGTAGCTGTTGACCAGCTCGCAAAGCAGCTGCTCGCGCTCAATGCTGCAGATCAGCGCGCGTGCACCGTTGTAATCGGTAATGTAGGTGGGATCGCCCGAAAGCAGATAACCGCTGATCTGCTGTACGGGATTGTAGCCGCCTTCCTTGAGGTCGGCATATACCTTGGTGAGAATATCTTTTGCGTTCATATCATAGCTCCTTGAAGGTTTTCATACTTAAATATATTATACCGAATTTTCTGCCAAATTGCAAGGGTTTTTGTTGCCTTATTTGAAAATATTAAACGATTTGACACATATGCCTTAATTAAAAGGAGAGAGAACATTGACTTTTATCGAAAACCGTGTTACAATGGAAGAAAGGACGAGCTGCGCGCGTGCGCGCCTTACGAGTTTGTCAAGTGATGAAAGGAGATAGAAAACATGAAAAAATTTGCTTTACTTCTTGCCCTTGTTTTGCTGCTGAGTGCAGTGATGGTTGCCTGCAACACAGGTGACGATACGGGTGAACCCCCTGTAACGACTGCTCCCGAAACCCAGGCTCCGACCGAGGCGCCCACAACCCAGGCTCCCACGACTGAAGAGCCTACAACCGAAGCTCCAACCACCGAGGAGCCCACTACCGAGGAGCCTACAACCGAAGCTCCCACCACCGAGGAGACCACAGAGCCTGCCCCTGCCATAGAGCCCACCGCATACTTTAGTGCAGAGCAGCTGGCAGCGCTGAGCGCCGTGAACGCAACCGGCTCGCTGGAGGACGGTTACGTGCACTACTTGACAGGCACCACCGATACCTTTACCAACCCCTGCATTACGTTGAGCGCAGAGGGCGAGGGCTTTACCGATATTATCGCAATCAAGTACCGCACCAACTGCGGCTCTTACGGCTCCAACTTCTGGGGCACCTTCTTACTCAACGGCACTGCGGAATTCAACGGCAACCGCAGAGACAGTGATAACTGGTTCTACTACTTCACCGACGGAGAGTGGGACGTGCTGATTCTGGATATGAGAAGAAATAAGGCAGGGGCTGACGGTGTTCCCGACACCGACGTCACGGGCGGCGCAGCTATTCAGACTGTTGTGTATAATTTCTTTGATTACGTTGGAAACGACGGCAAGATCGTCACTGCGGACGGCGCAGAGGAGTATATCGATCTTGCGTATATCGCGTTCTTCAACACCAAGGAAGAGGCAGCAGCGTACTGCGACTGATACGAAACATTCAAAATCCCACCGAGAGTGCTCGGTGGGATTTTTTTGAACTCTTAAATCTGCGCAAAAAGTTTGATATTTATTGACAGAGATATAAAAATATGATATAATCAATATTTACAAGAAATACGAAAAAGGGGGATCTTATGAGCACAAAAGACCGCAAGCAAGAGCTGGATGCTTTTTGGGATATTGATGGGCTGATGCCTGCCAAGCGCCCTGCCGTGCAGCGCAGACCGGGGGCGATTGATGCCGTGGAGATCGAGGTGCCGAGTGCAAAGCCGCCAAGGGATCAATCGGATACAAAGCTCAGCAAAAGTGTGCCTGCCAAAAGAACCCCTGCGCCCGAAGCTCCCGTCGTGCCCGATGCCGTTTGGGAAATGCAGGGGGGACTTGTACACCGCGTGACTGTGTACCCCTGGAAATCGGGATATACTTACTATGAAAAATTCTGCCGCGACGGGGAATATTTGCGCCGTATCAAGGGTAAGGAAGCACCGCACGTGGGATTCTTCTCCTATATGCCGCAATATGGGCAGATGACCAAGCCACAGCTTGCGTATTATCTGTGGTGGCGCGAGAATATCCGCTCAAACGGGGTGTACCTGCCTGCCGATTACAGTTATATTTTGCTGAATATGTACGAGCTGATCAACCTGCCCGACGATGATCCCGTCAAGGTGCGTGATGCGCTGTGCCGCTTGTGGGTGGCATATCACAAGGACGTGCCCAGGCTTGACCGCTATTTTGCAGAGTGGATCTGCGATTTTTGTCTGCTGCACGGGCTGCCTGCACCGGTGGAGCAGCTGGCGCCCATTCGCGAGGACGTGCTGGCAGTGGCAACGCTCAAGGAATTCTATCTGGACTGCGGACAGGGTGCGAGTGAGGCAGCGGCATATGCAAAGGCGTTGCTGGGCTTTTGCTGCCAATATGATTACCGTAAAAGCAAATTTGCGCAAGGGGAGAGCAAGGCGCTTTATGACCGTATTGTTCCCGGTGTGCTGACCTACCTTTTGGAGCAGGGCGGCGCAGGTGCGCAGATCTTGCGTGGCAAGGGAGACGTGCAGGAAAGCGTGGTCAGCCGAGACAGCTACGTGGCAGCCCTTTGCTCGCACAGGATCAAAAAGCGCATAGAGGTCAGGTATTGCTCAATCTCCCGCTCGCACGAGCTGAGATTTGCCGTGACCGATATGGTCAAATATACAGAAAACCGCATTCGTGCGCACATGGGGGTCAAGTCGCGCCTGAGCGTGACAACCTTGTCGGATGAGGTCAAGCGCGAGATGGATGTGTATCTGGATGCGCAGGTGCCGCGCATGAAAAGCCGCGAGCAAGAGCAACAGGAGCAGTATGAAAAGCTTTATGATCTGCCCGTATCGCCCTTGGATCTTTCCCGCAGCGCAGAAATTGAGCAGGAATCCTGGGAGACTACCAAGCGATTGGTAGAGGCATTTGATCAGGTAGGGGAGGGGCTTGCTCCTTCCGAAGATCCTTTGCCCCCCGTAGGGGAGGGGCTTGCTCCTTCCGAAGATTCTTTCCCCCCCGTAGGGGAGGGGCTTGCTCCTCCCGAAGATTCTTTCCCCCACGTAGGGGAGGGGCTTGCTCCTTCCGAAGATCCTTTCCCCCCCGTAGGGGAGGGGCTTGCTCCTTTCGCACCCCAAAACGACCTGGCGGCAGCGCTTTCAGATTATCTGCCCTTTATAGCGGCAGCTGCAAGACAAGACGCAGGCGCGCAAAGAGCGGCTGCGCGGCAGGCGGGACGCATGCTTGATGCCATGGCGGATGAGATCAATGAGATCGCGGCTGAAGTGTTTGGCGACGTGATCTTGGAGGAAGGCGCACAAGGCTACGTGATCATTGAGGATTACAGAGAACAATTATCTTCTCTTTACGAGGTGTAAATATGGAACAGAGATCTACACAACAAGTACCAAGACGCGTGCTGGGCGCACTGCTGGCATCGGTTTCCGCCGGTGTTGTGCCGCGCTCGGGCGCACCCTATATTGCCATTGGGCGCAAGGATGAGATCGCAGCGCTGCTTTCCGATCTGGAGCAGGTCAATGAGGGCGGTGCAGGCATGCGCTTTCTGGTTGGACGCTACGGCAGCGGCAAAAGCTTTTTGATGCAGCTGATCCGCGGATATGCGCTGGAGCGCGATTTTGTCACGGCGGACTGCGATCTGTCTCCCGAGCGTCGCTTGTATGGCACGGGTGGCAGCGGTGTGGCAACCTACCGCGAGCTGATGAAGAATCTTGCCTCCAAGGCTTCACCCGATGGCGGTGCCTTGCCCAAAATCATTGCCAGATGGATCGCCTCTCTGCAAGCAGAGCTGGTAGCACAAGGGCATTCGCCCGATTCTCCCACGTTTGAAAGTGCACTCAACGCGCGCCTTGTGCAAAAGCTTGCCGAGGTGGAATTTTTGGTGGGCGGCTTTGATTTTGCGCGCGTGATCACCGCGTATTATCGCGCTTATATGAGCGGTGGTGAGCAGGATCGCGAGATGATGAGTGCTTGCCTGCGCTGGTTGCGTGGTGAGTTTTCCACCAAGACCGAAGCAAAGAATGCGCTGGGATTTTCGGTATCTGTCATCATTGATGACGACAACTGGTATGATTTTCTCAAGCTCTGGGCGTCCTTGGTGCGCCTGATGGGCTATCGCGGCTTGGTCGTGTTTATCGACGAGTGCGTCAATCTGTATAAGATCGTGCACCGCGTCAGCCGTGAAAACAACTATGAAAAGATTCTGTCCATGTTCAACGATACGCTGCAGGGGCGCGCCCCCGGCTTGGAGATCGTGTTTGGCGGCACACCGCAGTTTTTGGAGGATAGCCGCAGAGGACTGTTCTCGTATGAAGCACTGCGCTCCCGTCTTTGCGACAGCCGATTCACCCCCGAGGGCTTTAAGAATCTGATCGGTCCGGTCATTCGTCTGCGCAGACTTTCTGATGACGAGCTATTTGCACTGATCACGCGCATTACACAGCTGTACGCACAGTATTATAACGTCAAGCCTCGCATTACCGAGGAGCAGCAGGTAGCGTTTTTGCAAACCTGTCTTGCACGCGCGGGAGCGGACAGCATGATCACGCCGCGTGAGATGCTGCGCGATTATATGACCGTGCTCAACGTGCTCATGCAAAATCCCGAGGCAAGCTTTGAGGATATTGTCAAGACCACAAGCGCGCCTGTATCAGCAACCGCCGGCGCGATCTCGGAGCAGCCCGCACCCGAAGCACGCAAATTCACACCCGACGATCTTGATTTTTAAGAGGGAAGCATATGACCAGAGCAGACGAGATTTTTGAAAGATTTCCCGATTTTATCAGGGAATTCATCTATACCAATACCTGGGAATCCCTGCGCCCTGTGCAGATGGCGGCAGCGCACACGCTGTTTGAAACCGACCGCAATCTGTTGCTGACCTCGTCTACCGCAAGCGGCAAAACCGAGGCGGTCTTCTTTCCCATTCTCACAGAGCTGTGGGATCACCCGAGCAGCAGCATTGGCGTGATCTATATAGCGCCCTTGAAAAGCCTGATCAACGACCAGTTTTTCCGCATTGAGCAACTGCTGGATCAAAGCGGCATCCCGGTCACGCACTGGCACGGTGACGTTGCTGCCTCACACAAGCGTAAGCTGTTGGAGAATCCGCGTGGCGTGCTGCAGATCACACCCGAATCACTGGAGGCAATGCTGATCAACCGTTCTAACGATATTCCGCGCTTGTTTGGAGACTTGAGATACGTGGTCATTGACGAGATCCACACGCTGACGGGCACAGACCGCGGCAATCAGATCCGCTGCCAGCTGGAAAGAATTACCCACCTGATCGGGCACGACGTGCGCCGCGTGGGGCTTTCCGCCACGATTGGTGACCCACAGGGGGCTGCCGAATGGTTGAGCGCGGGCACGGGCAGGGAGACCGACGTGCCGCTCTTTGACGAGGGCAAGATCCGCTGGCGACTTGGCATGGAGCACTTTTACGTGCAAAATCCCAAGGCAACGCAAAGCAAGGATGAGGCAGAGAAGGACCATGAGGAGCTTGCCGAAGCCCCCGCTATGCTGGACGCGGGCTATGAATATATGTATGACTGCGTCAAGGATAAAAAATCTCTGGTGTTTTCCAATTCCAGAGAGGAGACCGAGTATTTGTGCGCAACGCTGCGTCAGATCGCGCACGCAAGAGGAGACCGTGACGTATTCCTGATCCACCACGGTAACCTTTCGGCATCCTTGCGCGAAGAGGCTGAGCTCAAGATGAAAAACCAAGAGGAGTTTGCCGTTACCTGCGCGACCGTGACCATGGAGCTTGGCATTGACATCGGCAGACTTGAGCGCGTGCTGCAAAACCAAGCGCCCAACACGGTGACCGGATTTTTGCAGCGCCTTGGTCGCTCGGGCAGACGCGGACAGCCGCCCGAGATGATGATGGTGTTCCGCGAGGAGGATCCGCTGCCCAACACACCGCTGCCGCAGCTGATTCCGTGGGAGCTTTTGCGTGGCATTGCCATTGTGCAGCTGTATATTGAGGAGCGTTTTATTGAGCCACCCATGAAAAAGAAGCTGCCGTATTCGCTCCTGTTCCATCAGACGCTGAGTATTTTGGCTGCGCAAGGAGAGCTGACGCCTGCGGCGCTGGCTGCCAAGGTGCTCGCACTGCCACCCTTTGCAAGCGTCAGACGCGAGGACTACAAGGTGCTCATGATCTCCATGCTCAACAACGATTTCCTTGAAATGACCGAGGAAAAGGGCTTGATTGTGGGGCTGGCGGGCGAAAGATTGCTCAAAAGCTTCCGCTTTTATGCCGTTTTTAAGGATAGCGAGGATTATACCGTGCGCTGTGGCTCGGATGAGATCGGCACCATTACCACACCGCCTCCCGTGGGCGACCGCTTTGCCTTGGCAGGGAGAGTGTGGGAGGTTGAGGAGCTGGACATCTCTCGCAAGCTGATCTACGTGCGCAGCGTAGAGGGCAAGATGGAGATCTCCTGGCCGGGCGATTTCGGTGAGATCCACACCAGGATTCTGGAGCGCATGAGACAGGTGCTGACGGAAGAGACCGTATACCCGTACCTCAAGGATAACGCGCGTGCAAGACTGGATATGGCGCGCCACGTTGCGCACAATACCGGCATGCACGAGCATTCACTTATTCACCTGGGCGGATATAGCTGGTGCTTGTTCCCGTGGCTGGGCACGCGCGCTTTTCGCACGCTGCGTCGCTTGCTCAAAAAGCATGCTAAGCAGCTGGGCATTTCAGGCATTGAATTTGAAGGATGTTATTACATCACCTTCAAGATGGAAGGCAGCGGCGATTTTGAACTGATCCGCCGTCTTTGCCGCATTGCCGAGCAGGGCATTGACTGCCAAAGCCTTGTGGAGGCGGGCGAGCTGCCGGTATTTGAAAAATACGACGATTACGTGCCGGGCGAGCTTTTGCGCCAAGCCTACGCCACAGACAGGTTAACTGCCCCCTTGGTGGAAAAGCGACTGCACGATATTCTGGAGCAGTACTGAAAAAAGAGCCAAACCGATTCGGTTTGGCTCTTTATCTTTTTTCCAGATAATCGATCAGTAAAACACCGCCAAGCAGTACCACCGCACCGCCGAGAATGGTTTCAATGGCGGGTATGTAGGCAATACCGATCAGGTTTGGATTTGCTCTGAAGGCGGCATCTATGCGCACAGCAGTGTCGCACGTGGCAAGTGTCAGCAAATTCAGCCCGAAAAGGGCGACGTAAAATGCCTTTGGCGAGAGCGTAAAGAATCGGGATATGCGTGCTTTTTTCAAAATATGCAACCTCCTTGATATTACTTTCGTAACCATCATAGCATAATGGCGCATAGAATGCTACAGAAAATGATCGGAAGAGCAGGAAAGTGGTGCCATAAACGCACAAAATATTGAAAAATCGCGGTTTTTTTACAATATTTGACACAATATCTTGTGTAAGGTCTTTACAAATGTCACAAGATGTGTTATAATGGTACAAGTACCGGAATAAATTTTTGGAGGATTGTTTTTTATGAATTGCCCCGCTTGTGGATATGCAGAGAGCAAGGTTGTGGACTCCAGACCTATTAATGATGGCAGCAGCATCCGTCGCAGACGTGAGTGCCTGCAGTGCCAGAAGCGCTTTACCACCTTTGAGATTATGGAATCGGTGCAGATCTTCGTAATCAAGAAGAACGGGGAAAAGCAGCCCTTTGATAAATCCAAGCTGTTGGTGGGTGTGCTCAAGGCAACGCAAAAGCGCCCGGTCAATGCAGAGGAGATCGTCAATACCATCGAGCAGGAGCTGCAGAACACGCTGCGCCACGAAATTTCTTCTCAGGAGCTTGGCGAGATGGTGATGGATCTGCTGCGCGAGCGCGATGAGGTTGCGTACGTGCGCTTTGCTTCGGTATACCGCGAATTCAACGATATTGATTCCTTTATGGCAGAACTCAAATCGCTCAAAAAGCGCCAGTCCAAAAAGACTAACATCTAAACCAATCAAAAAAAGCCGAACCCCAACTTCGGCTTTTTTATTACATGGAGCGATAGAATGACAAAAAAACCTTTATCTAGAATGAGAAAAGCATATCTTGCGCGCTTTGTGTACCGCTGCTTGGTGTTGCTTGCGCTGATTTTGCTGTGCATTTTCAGACCGCAAACAGCAGAGATCATAGAGGGAACGGCGCTGTTTGCAAGCTTTCACTGGACGCACCTGTTCTTGTACTTTTTGTGGGGCGTGTGGATGTTTGACATGCTCTTTCAGATCATCCCCAGCAAGAACATGTATGCCATGGGCTCGCAAAAGGTGTTTCGCCGCAACTTCAGCCCTTGCGCGAGATGCGAGCAGGTGGACCGCAAGGCACTGCGTAAGAGATATACCAAGGAAGCCTTGAAGGTGTGGTGCTTCTGGGGACCCTTGACGCTGGCGCTGGCGCTTGTTTGGTTTTTGTGGCTCAAGCCCATGGGCGCTTATTGGTTTTTGCTGCTGTTTGTAGGCGCATTTTACGTGTGTGATCTGATCTGCGTGCTGTTCTGGTGTCCCTTCCGCGTGTGGTTTATGAAAAACCGCTGCTGCACCACCTGCCGCATTTTCAACTGGGATCACTTTATGATGTTCACCCCGTTTTTGTTTGTGCCGGGTGTGTATTCCTGGTCGCTGGCAGGGCTGGCTGTTGTGATCTATATCATCTGGGAGATTCAGATCTACACGCATCCCGAACGCTTTACCGATGCGTGCAACGATACGCTCAAATGCAAGAACTGCACGGATCACCTGTGCGGAAAGTTTTAAGTAAAAAAGAGTCATCGTTAAGCTGGTTCTCATAAGGATGTTTGGATAATCCAAAATTGTAGGGACAGGCGTCCTCGACTGTCCATGACACATAAATTTCGGCAGAGATGTTGTTTTCTCTGCCGATTTGTGTTATAATGATATTGGTGATAAAAATGGATGAACTTAAAAAGAGAAAAACACCGAGATATCAAAGTTTTGATTACAATAGTGTTGGAGTATATTTCATAACGATTTGCACGCAAAATAGGCGAAGCATCCTATCTCGCATTGTAGGGACAGGCGTCCTCGACTGTCCGCAAATCGAATTAACTCAATACGGAGAAATTGCGGATAAATACATCAAACAATTAAATGATTTCTATGAACATTTGTCGGTTGAAAAATATGTCATAATGCCTAACCACATTCATTTTTTGCTTTGGGTAAAGGAAAATAAGACCGATAACGGACAGTCGAGGACGCCTGTCCCTACAAATGTTGAAAGAGCGAACAGCGCGTGCTCTCAATTTGTATCGACATTCAAGCGTTTTTGCAATAAGGAGTATGGCGAAAACATTTGGCAAGCTCGTTTCAACGACCATATAATTCGTAACCGCGATGACTATGAAGAACACGTAAAATACATTTACGAAAACCCTATACGTTGGTACTACGACGAATTATACACAGAAGAATAGGGGTATGGGCTTTGCCCGAAGCCGGCGTTGCTTGCAACGCTGTAATACAAAGGCGAAACTGGCGATAAAGAAAAATGAAAGCATTTAATTTGCCGAGGTGAGTGTTTTGATATTTTGGATAGAGAAACAATTCAAAAATGAATATATTGACTCTGCAAAAGAGACTGGCATCAGATGTGTATTTTCTAAGGAATTTAATGAAGATGCCAGAATCGAAATAATGCAATTCATAAAATTTATCAGAGCCAATTATTATTTTCCCATTAGGGTAAAAATATGGTTTGATAACGAAACTCATTTTGTCAATCAAACAGATGGTCACAAATATTATGGAGTTTTTTACGATGGCGATTCTGATAAAACGACATATCCCAAAATTCATATTGCAGCAAAACAGACCGAAAAAAATTCTATAGAAGATATATTGTTTAGCATAGCACACGAATTGACCCATTATTATCAATGGTATTTTCTTGAAGACGATAAACGAACAGACAGAAGTTTGGAAATAGAAGCAAACAAATGGACTAAATATATCCTATACACATATTATTGTGAAAATCCAACCGAATAATATTCTAATTGTAAAACCCCGACAGACATTAAAATCTGTTGGGGTTAATCTTTGTTTTCTGCAATACAATTATTGTGATGGACCGTCGAGGACGCCGGTCCCTACAAAATGGCTGTAAACTTCCTTATGAGAGCCTGCCTTTGCGGTGACTCTTTTTTTGCGGAAATCTCTTGACAAACCCTGCGCTATGTGGTATCATACAAGCAGTACAGATAATACAGATAATACAGAAGAGGTGAATGTATGAAATTCAGCTTTTCGGGCAATCAGGATATTTATCTTGAAATTGCCGAGAGATACAAGGAATATATCCGGCAGGGGATCATCCGAAACGGTGAAAAGCTGCCGTCTGTCAGGCAAGCGGCAGGCGAGCTTTCGGTTAACCCCAACACGGTGGCAAAGGCTTATGCAAAGCTGGAGCAGGACGGATATATCTGCTCCTTGCCCAAAAAGGGTGTTTACGTGATCTGGGAGGGCGGTGAGCAAAATCAACGCGAAAACGCAGATCTTACGCTCATTCGAGCCATACGCGACCGCGGCATTGACAAGCAGACCATACTTTCGTGGATCGAGGAGGTGTACAAGGGTCATGATTGAAGTAAAGAATTTATGCTATGACGTTGGCGGTAAAATCATACTTAAAAACGTAAATCTGACGCTGCAGCAAGGCAGTGTGATGGGTCTTGTGGGTATCAACGGTGCAGGAAAGACCACGCTGCTGCGCCTGATCTCGGGTGTGTTGACCAAAAAGTATGGTGAGATCCTCATAGACGGGAAAAAAGTCAGCGAGGAAGAGGTGCGTCGCGCGCTGTTTTTCCTGCCGGACGACCCGTATTTTACCATTTATACCACGGGAAATTCCATGTACCGAATGTACGAGGTATTTTATCCCGAGATCGACAGAGCCGTTTTCGATCGGTTTACAAAAGAATTTGGGCTGGATCCCAAAAAGCCGATCCGCAATTTCTCCAAGGGCATGCGTCGCCAGCTGTATATTTCCTTGGCGCTTGCGGTAAAGCCCAAATATTTGCTTTTGGACGAGGCATTTGACGGACTTGACCCGCTCTCACGCCACATCTTCAAGCGCGTGCTCAACGAGTTTGTGGAAGAGTTTGGCACCTCGGTCATCATTTCCAGCCACTCCTTGCGCGAGCTGGAGGATTTTTGCGATTGCTATGTGCTGCTTGACCAGATGACGGTATCTGCCTCGGGTGATATTGCCGAGAAGGTCAACAGCTTCTGCAAATTCCAGCTTGCTTTTCTGGATGAGATTGACGAGCGGGCATTTGCGCACCTGCCCGTAACCTCACTGGAGAAGAGCGGACGCTTTGTGCGTGTGGTGCTGGAAGGCAATGCGGCTGAGCTTTTACCGCAGCTGCAAGCATTGAATCCTGCCGTGGTGGAGGAGATGCGCATGGACTTTGAAGAGGTCTTTATCCTCGAGGTAGAAAAGAGGGGGTATTTGAAATGAAGATCTTTTTCAGATATTTGTTTTACAGACTCAAAAACAGTGTGCTGCGCACGTTGATTTTCACCGCGCTCTCGGTTGCCATTTGCCTGATCGGCATTTCCATGAGGAACGGATCCGCCGAGCCGAAATATTGCGAAAGCGGACTTTACATGCTTGCCACCGCCCTGTGTATCACAGCCAGCATCGTGCCGCTCTTTGAGCTCTCGGGGCTCAAAAACCGCAGAAATCTGGATACGCTGTTTTTCTTCCCGATCAAGCGCGAGAGAATGGCACTCGTGCATTTTATCAGCGGCTTTGTGCAGGTGGCTGCCATTTATACGGTCACTTGGGCGGCAAGCTATCTCTGGCTTGCGCTCAACACAGATTATTATGCGCTTGGGTATATGATCCCGTATTATTTGCTGTCGCTTTCGCTTGCGTTTGTCATCTATTCGATCTATTGTTTTTTGTTCATGCAAGCCAACACAACGGCGGACGGTGTGCTGTTCTGCCTGCTGTGGATCTTCCTGCCTGCTTTGGTCTCTTTGGTGCTTGACGTTGTATGGCACGTTGAAATTGCAGGGAAATTGGCAGAGTGGGGCATTATGTACACGCCCATGAATCATCTGACCATCATCTTTCAGGATCTGATCGAGATCAACGACCCGGCAAGCTGGGATACGTCGACAGAGCTGATTATGGAGCGCTGGTACATGTTTGTGATCTGGGGCGCTGCAGGTCTTGTGGCTGCGAATGCATATCTGTTCAGCTTTGTGCACAAGGGTGCGGAGCAGGCAGGGGAGATCTCAAATTCTCCTTTCGGATACGCGGTGCTTATTCCTGCCTACGGCTATTGCCTGATACAGATTTCCATGGGAATTTTTGTTCCGCTCCTGATCGTTATGTATCTGGGCGTCATGCTCTCGGGCTACCTGATTTACAGAAGAGGATTTAAGTTCAAGGTCCCCGATATCATCGTGACCGTGATCGGACTTGCCTTGCCGTTTGTCGTGGCGTATATGAATCGCTGAGTAATATGAATATAAAAAACCGCCGATTCTTCGGCGGTTTTTTGTTATTCCAATTCAAAGAGCTTGATCATGGCAATGGCGCTGCCGCTTTCGTAGTCGCGCACCTCGCCAAGGGCAAAGAAATGATCCTGTGCGTCACAGATGCGCACGCGCGTACCGGTTGCAAAATGCGAATGGATCTTGCTCTGGTAGATCTCACAGCCGTTTCTGCACAGCCGCTTGTAAAAATCGGGCAGGGAAACGGCAGGCAGATCGGAAAACAGCACCTCAACAGGGAGCAATCTCTCCAATCTTTGCGCGTCGTCCATTTCTTCCAGCTCTGTTGTGGTCATGCACGCGTCCAAGCCAAAGCCGCCTGTTTGCACGCGCTGTAGCGTTGCCATTGCACCGCCGCAGCCAAGAGAGGCGCCAATATCTGCACACAGCGTGCGGATATACGTACCGCCCGAGCAATCTACCGTCAGGATATAGTCGCTTGCTACGTCGGTCGGCTGGCAGGAAAGTGAGAAGATCTCAATCTCTCGCGCCTGCCTTTCCACCTCAACGCCCTTACGCGCCAAGTCGCAAAGCTTTTGCCCGTCCACCTTTAAGGCACTGTACATGGGCGGAATCTGCGCGATTTTGCCCACAAATCTGCGGCATGCTTCTGCCACTTGATCGGGGGTAGGGAGCGCCTCACTTGTCGTCAACACCGTACCCGTGGTATCCTCGGTATCGGTGGTCAGACCAAGTCGCAGCGTAGCTCTGTAGACCTTGCGGTCGTGGCTGACGTATTCGCAAGCCTTAGCCGCTCTGCCCACAAGCACCACCAGTACACCGGTTGCCATGGGATCAAGCGTTCCCGTGTGTCCCACGCGCTTTGTGTGCAGTGCACGGCGCACCTTGTAAACAATATCGTGCGAGGTTGCGCCCGCGTGCTTGTTAATGAGCAGAATGCCGCTGGGTTCCACTTGCGGCGCGCTCATGCGGGAAAGCGCACGTGCGCCGAGTAGATGGGCATACCTTTTGCGGTAAAGTTTGCTTCGTATTCGGTCATAACGTTGGTTGCAGCCATTTCGCTTTGGTGCAGATCCTCGGTTTTCCACACGATCTCCAAGCCGCAAGCCTCAAATTCCTCAAGGCTGAAGAAAAACAGATCGTGATTGTCGGTCTTGAATTTCAGCATGCCGCCCGGGACCAGCAGCTCACGGTACTTTTCAAGAAAGCCGCGGTGCGTCAGTCTGCGCTTTTTGTAGCCGCTCTTGGGCCAAGGGTCGCTGAAATTGAGATAAATGGTGTCCAGCGAATGCGCGGGCAGCCACTCGGGCAGGTTCTGTGCATTGCCGATGATGAAACGCAGATTATCGGGGCGGGTGTCGGCACACTCGGTCGCCTTTTCCAAGGCAAGGCATGCCACGTCGGGCACGCGCTCCATGGCGATCAGATTGACCTCGGGGATAGCCGCAGCCGTGCCGCAGGCAAATGCGCCCTTGCCGCAGCCGATCTCAAGAGAAAGCGGCTTTTTCTCGGGGAAGGGGGCACAGGGGTCATCCATCAGTACCTCGGGATGCTCAATCAAAAGGGCGGAGCAGGCGGCAATTCTCTCGGCGCCGTGCTTTTTTCTTCTCATTCTCATGAATTTTACCTCAAATCAAACGTTGAAGCGGAACAGAACGATGTCGCTGTCCTGCATGACGTAGTCCTTACCCTCACTGCGGTAAAGACCTGCATCCTTGCAAGCGGCAACGCTGCCCAACTTGACCAGATCGTCATAGGAAACCACCTCGGCACGGATAAAGCCGCGCTCAAAGTCGCTGTGGATCTTGCCCGCTGCCTGAGGTGCCTTGGTGCCCTTGGTGATGGTCCATGCGCGAACCTCCTTGGGACCTGCTGTCATGTAAGAGGTCAAGCCCAAGAGGGAATAGCTTGCCTTGATCAGCTTGTCAAGACCGCTTTCCTCAATGCCCATGTCTTCCATGAACATTGCCTTTTCCTCGGCATCCAGCTCTGCAATCTCGGCTTCAATGCCTGCACAGATCCACATGATCTCGCTGTGCTCGCTCTTGGCATATTCCTTGAGCGCTACGTAGCCGGGGTTGTCAAGCGGCTCGCTGCCTGCCTCATCCTCGCTGACGTTTGCCACGTAGATAACGGGCATACGGGTCAGCAGGTGCGTGTCAGCCAAAAGCTCCTCCTCGTCGGGCGTCAGCACCACGGTGCGCGCGCAAAGACCCTCTTCAAGCGCTGCCAGAATCTTCTTGAATACCTCCATCTGCGCTGCGAGCGACTTATCAGCGCGCATTGCCTTGGTGGTGCGCTCAATGCGGCGCTCCATCATTTCCATGTCGGAAAGGATGAGCTCCATGTTGATGGTCTCAAGGTCACGCATGGGGTCAATGCTGCCCTCAACGTGAATGATGTCGTCATTTTCAAAGCAACGAATGATGTGCAGAATCGCATCACATTCGCGGATGTTGGAAAGGAACTGGTTGCCCAGACCCTCGCCCTTGGATGCACCCTTGACAAGACCTGCAATGTCTACGAATTCGCAAACTGCAGGGGTCAGCTTTTCAGGCTTGTACATTTCAGCCAGCACGTCCAGACGCTTGTCCGGTACGGGCACGATGCCTACGTTGGGCTCAATGGTGCAGAAGGGATAGTTTGCGGATTCGGCACCTGCGTTGGTCAGGGCGTTAAACAGAGTGGATTTTCCCACGTTGGGAAGTCCTACAATACCAAGCTTCATAGTTGTATCTCCGATTTCAATAGAATTTGATAGCCATAATTATACATCATAATTATAAACTATTTTTTCATACTTTGCAAGCCCCCACGGCAATTTTGCCCTTGGCGAAACGGAGAAAATGCACGTCTTTCCCTCTGTGCCATATGGAGAATTATACCAATGACCGATTTCGGGGCGCTCTTGGTTCGTGCAGCTGCGGATCTGTGAAGCAAAACGAGAATTATTTTGTCTTTTTTTGCCAATCTACTTGTCAAGACCTGTGAAAAAAGGTACAATAATTGTAGTATGGTAATATTTCATTTCCCGAAAGGATCAAGTCACATGAAAAAAGACAAAAGGCTCTACGTTGTATCCAACGCGCATCTGGATACCCAATGGAACTGGACGATTCAGGATACCATCCGTGACTGTGTCAAGAACACGTTGGCGGACAACTTTGCATTGTTCGAAAAGTATCCTCACTATCACATGAATTTTGAGGGGGCATTCCGCTATGCGCTGGCAAAGGAGTATTATCCCGATCTGTACGAAAAGCTCAAGGAGTACGTAGCGGAAGGGAAATGGAGCGTTTCGGGCAGCCAATGGGATGCATCTGATACAAACGTGCCCTCGTCCGAGGCGTATATGCGTCAGATTTTGCTTGGAAACGGCTTTTTTGAAAAAGAATTCGGCAAAAAGAGCGCGGATATTTTCCTGTCCGACTGCTTTGGCTTCCGCTGGTCCTTGCCGTCGATTGCCGCGCACATGGGCTTGACCGGTTTCTCTACCCAAAAGCTTTTGTGGGGCGTTGGCACGCCCATCATCCACGAGGATGGCAGCGTCACCAAGCCCATGCCCGACAAGGATGCCGTACGTATGGATCTTGGCAGATGGGTAGGCCCCGATGGCAACAGCATCGTAGGCTCGTTTATCTGCAACAACTATACCATGAGATTTGAAAGCGACCCCGAAAAGCGTCCGATTCACGATCGTGGTGAATACAGCGACAAGATCGACCACAATGCAAAATATGCCGGCGTACCCTCCTGCATGCTGTATTTCGGCACGGGCGACTACGGCGGATCTGCTACCGATGAGTCAGCACGCTACCTCAACGACGCCGTTGAGCAGAACGGATCCGATAAGGAGTTTGAGGTCATTGCAGCCAGCACAGATCAGATTTTCCTGGAAATGACCCCCGAGCAGATTGAAGGCTTGCCCGTATATACAGGCAACCTGCATATTCCGCACGGCTTTGGCACACTGACCTCGCATGCCATTAACAAGCGCTGGAACAGAAAGTGCGAGCTGCTTGCCGATTCGGCAGAGCGCGCAGCCTCTGTTGCCAAGTGGCTTGGCACGGGCAGATATCCGAAAGAGAGAATTGACTTTGCATGGAAGCTGTTCTTGTGGCATCAGTTCCACGATGACCTGCCCGGCACGTCTATTCTGGATGCTTATCGCTTCAGCTATAACGATTACGTCATTGCGCAGAACGTGCTGGCCGACGAGCTGACCGCCTCGGTTGACGCTGTGGCATCAAGGCTTTGTACCAACGTTTCGGGACAGCCCGTGATCGTATACAATCCCGTTGCATGCACCCGCAGCGATCTGGCAAGTGCTCCCGTACCTGCCGGTGCAGAATATGTACGCGTGTACACAGCGGATGGCAGGGAGGTGCCCTCGCAGATCTCTGTTGCGGGCGGTGAAAGAGTTGTAAAATTCATTGCAAGTGTGGCACCCGTTTCCTTTACCGTGTTCAACGTAGTTGCATCGGATGCTCCTTGCGCTCTGCCCACCGATCTTTGTGTGTGTGAGAAAAGCCTTGAAAACGGAAGCTATCGGGTAAGCGTCAATGCACAGGGGCATATCGCATCCGTTTACGACAAGAAGAACTGCCGCGAGTTGCTGTCTGCGCCTTCGTCCCTTGCCAAGAGAGAGGACAATAACGAAAAGTGGCCCTCTTGGGAGCTCAAGTACGAGGATACCAAGCTACCCTTTGTGAGTGTGGGCGGTGACGTTACGGTGGAGATTGCCGAGCAGGGCGCTGCTGCCGTGGCACTCAGAATCACGCACAAGGATGGAGACAGCACCTTTGTGCAGACGGTTCGATTGATTGCGGGAGTGGAGCGCGTGGACGTGGAGAACGAGGTGGATTGGAGAGAGAAAAAGACCCTTCTCTGTGCGCTCTTCCCACTGAGTGTGACCAATCCCGTAGCTACCTTTGATATCGGTCTTGGCGCAGAAACGCTGGGCAATACCGATTCCTACCCCTATTTCCAGCATTGCGTGCATCAGTGGGCTGATATGGAGGATGCGGACGGCTCGTTTGGCGTTGCTATTTTCAACGATTGCAAGTATGGCATGGAAAAGCCGGACGACAACACGCTGCGCCTGACCTTGATTCACACGCCCAAGGCGCGATTCAAGTATATCAGCGGTCAGGACTGGCAGGATCAGGGCAGAAACATCTTCAAGTATGGCTTTGCTTCGCATGCAGGCAACCGCGATGGCGTGGCAGCAAAGGCAGAGTGCTTCAACAATCCGCTCTACGCCTTCACAGCAGACAAGCATGCAGGAGAGGTATATGAGCTGAGCTTTGCAAGCGTGAACAATGGCGAGATAGCCATTCGCTGCATCAAAGAGGAGCAGAAGGGTAACCGCCTTGTCGTGCGCGTGCAGGAAACTGCAGGTCGCGCACATGCCGACGTAAAGCTTTCGCTGGCAGCAGAGATTGCCAATGCCACAGAGACCAACGGCTATGAAGAGGGGAACGGTGCCGTAGCACATGACGCGCACTCCTTGACCTTTGATATGACCCCCTTTGCGGTCAAAACGTTTGTCATTGAAACAAAGAATGCGCAGGATGCCCTCAAGCTTGGAACGCCCGTGGCGCTCGACTATAATAAGCGCGTGACCACTTCGCGCGACGACTATACTGCAGGCGAGTTCGGGCAGGGTATCTCAATTCCCGAGGAGCTGCTTGAGAGCACGGTTTATAGCGGTGGCGTAAAGTTTGAGCTTGGCAGTGCAGGTCAGAATAATGCTGTGCTTTGTAACGGGCAGAGCGTCAAGCTGCCTGCAGGGACCTCTCGCGTTGTGCTGCTGGCAGCATCGCGCAAGGGCGACGTCAAGGCTACCTTTGGCGTTGGCGATCAGAGCGTGACGCTCAGGATCAATGATTTCTGCGAAAACGTTGGCGGATGGGATCAGGTGGCTGCAGGCGACGTAGCGTTTATCAAGCGCGATGCACTTGCCATCAGCTATTCTCACACGCACGACGTACAGGGTGACCGTCTTTACAAGTTTGCCAATATTTTTGCATACGTGCTTGAAACAAAGGGCGCGGATCACATCACGCTGCCTGCAGGCGAGCAGATCGTGCTCATGGCTGTCACAGCCTTGACAGGCAACGTCAAGAGCACGCACCCCACCGCACCTCTTTACGACTTTGTTGCGGAAAATACCGCTCCCACCCATAAGCTGATTGCGGTGGATATGAACGTGGAGGGCGAGTATCACGCAGGCGAAATGGTGCGCGTGGCAGCGCCTCGCTGCAATCATAACGGCGTGTTTGAGGGCTTTGGCGGCAATGCCGATATCGTATGGCAGGAGGACGTGCAGGCATTGGTTCGTATGGGAGATCAGGATGCCACCATTTATCCCGTATTCTCGGAGCTTGGTGAGAACGTAGTGCTGGGCAAGCCCTGCCGTGCAAACAACAGCCGTGCGAAATTCGGTGAGATCCCGGAAAACGCGCTCAACGGTGACTGTAAGAGCAAATGGGCAGGAATGGCAGAGCCGGCTGATACCGAAACCGGGCATGCGGCTTGGCTGGAGGTTGATATCGGTGAGCTTGTGCCCATCCATGGGTGGTTGGTGCAGCACTGCGGTGAATACGAGGAAAGCGTTGACAACACCGCGGAGTATTTCCTGCAATATAAGGCTTCCGAGGATGGGGAATGGCTGACTGCCGACGAGGTTCGCAGCAACCGTGAGAATATGACCGTGCGCGAGTTTGCGCCCGTGCAGGCAAGATACGTGCGCTTGTACGTTACCAGACCCACCCCTCACTGGGATAAGACAGCCCGCATTTATCAGCTGCACGTATACCGCGCACCCGAAAAGAATTGAAATCGAGGGATTACGTCTTTTTTACAAAGAGCCTTCAATATCCTGAAATAAGATATAACCAAATCGTATGGTAGTATAAATCATCTGATCAATCGGAGGTATCTCATGGGAAAGCACTATCTTGTGAATGATTCGCTGTTTTACGCTGAAAATGCGTACGTAGCAAAAAATCCGTATCTTGGCATGGAAGCAGAGGACGCACCGCTGCCGGTCTATGCAAAGGTGAAGGACAGACTGCCAAGCCCTGTATGGGAGGGGCATGGGGATGTGCTGGCATGCTACAACAAGGTGTGGGAAATCGCCTTTTGTAATCTGCGCCGTCCAAATGCCGAGGCGGGCTTTGTATCCAATTTCATCGATACGGCTTTTAACGGATACCTGTTTATGTGGGATTCCTCGTTTATTGTCATGTTTGGCAGATACGGCTCGCAGGTGTTCAATTTCCAAAAGACCTTGGATAATATGTATTCGCATCAGCACAAGGACGGCTTTATTTGCCGTGAGATCTGCGAGAGCGAGCCGGGTGAGCAGTTTCAGCGTGACGACCCCGCATCCACGGGCCCCAATATCATGCCGTGGTGCGAGTGGGAATACTACCAGCTGACGGGCGACAAAGAGCGTCTTTCGCGCGTGTTTTATCCGCTGCTGGCATATCACAAGTGGCTGCAGCGCAACCGCACTTGGCGCGACGGCAGCTATTGGTCCTGCGGTCTTGCTTGCGGCATGGATAATCAGCCCCGCGTGGAGAGGGGGTATAGCGACCATTGCTCGCACGGACACGGCATTTGGGTGGATGCTTGTATCCAGATGGTCATCAGCGGCAAGGTGCTGATCGAGATGGGCAAAATTCTCGGTCACGAGCAGGATACCGAATGGCTTGTCGAGGAGGTAGAAATGCTGAGCGCGCTGATCAACGATAAGCTCTGGAGCGAGCAGGATGCGTTTTACTACGATATGTGGCGTTCGGGGCTTTCGGGCGTCAAGTCGATTGGCGCTTACTGGTCGCTGCTTGCGGACATTGTGCCCGCAGAGCGCCTGCCACGCCTGATCGCACACCTTGAAAATCCTGCCGAGTTCAAAAGACCCCATCGCGTGCCCACGCTGTCTGCCGATCACCCCGAGTACAACGAGAACGGTGCTTACTGGAAGGGCTCGGTCTGGGCACCCACCAACTACATGGTGCTCAAGGGGCTTGAAAGAGTAGGGTACCATGACCTTGCGCACGAAATCGCTTGCAACACTCTGGAAAACGTGGTCAAGGTATACTTGGAAACGGGCACGGTTTGGGAGAATTATTCGCCCGAGCATGCGCGTCCGGGGCAGCCGGCAAAAGCGGATTTCGTTGGCTGGACGGGTCTTGTCCCGATCGCGGTGCTGATCGAGTACGTGATCGGCATCAAAGCAGACGCCAAAAATGACGAGATCGTGTGGCGCGTGAATCTGACCGAGCAGCACGGCATTGAGCGCTATCCCTTTGGCGGAAAGAGCGTAGATCTTGTGTGCGCAGCGCGCCGGAGTGCGACCGACGAGCCGCAGATCACGATCAAGTGCGACACCCCCGTCAAGCTTCGCGTTATCTGGCACAGCGGCGAAAAGGTGATTGAAAGTAAATAATTAAAACTCAAAAGGCAGGATCGCAAGATCCTGCCTTTGGTTAATATTTTACGGATCAATCAACCCGAAATTCTGAAATGCCAGTAGGTTGTTGAGATTGGATTGATAGCTTTGCACGTCGGTGGTATCTGCGTTTTGGATAAACGCCTGCGCCATCTGCTGCTGTCCTGCGCAAAACGCCTCTGCACGGGTAGCCCCTTCGCTTTTGGCTTTCAGATAGCCGTACAGCAGGGAATACCTGCAATATCCCTGCACGTATTCCTCGCCCGAAAGCATACAGTCGATATCTATGCCGTGCAGCACAGCCGTGGAGGCAATTGCGCCTACGCACCGCCCACTCAACGCTTTGGTAATAATGTTACCCGACATGCCCTTTGCGGGCTGACAGCCGCCGGTATAGAGAAAATACGGCATGCCGTTCAGCTTACGATTGATGGTGTTTGTGGTCAAAACGTCTGTGCAGTAATAATCATATTTGCCTCTGCCGGTAAAAATGGTTTGCGAGAGCACGTCCTTATTCGCATGGCTTTCGTGAAAGATCTCGCACACGTTTTGCTTGGTCAGCGGAGCCCAATCATCTGCGTTGCAGCTGCCCTCGAGATCAAGTGTAGATGCATAAACGCCCTCGGTCGTGCCATACAGGTGCACGTTGTCAATGAATTTCCATTCGTCGCGTGCACGCGTCAGAAAGTATCCCGTGTCGTCAACTGCAACCGAATACCATCCAACGGGAAGAATCGGCGAGGCAACCGATACGTTTACAATATCCTGCTCTTCGACCAGCGCAAGGTATTCGCGGTATTTGGTGATGAAATCCGCGAAATCTCCCCGCAGCAGCGGCAGACGCACCACGTGCCATGCGGGCATGATGTCAATCTCTTCAAGACTGTGTGCCAGCTCGTGCGCGCTGATTTTATCCAGTGCATCAGGATCATTGTTAAAGTTAGTATAGAAATAATCAGAGACGAAGTCGTCTTCCTTGAACATTTCATCTTGCGTTTGCATTTCAAATTCGTGCTTATGTACGAATGCGGGAACAGCATTGGGCGTGCCGAAGATCTGAATGCCGCAGGGGTCATATCCTCGTGCATCGCGCTCTTGGATCAACAGTCGATATACATCGGCTGCATTTTTTTGCTCGCAAGCATCCACTATGGCGATCTCATAATCGGGATAGAGATCACAAAGCCCCCGGATTGCTGAAATATCCTCTTCGGTCATGGCCTTGCTGTTGTAGACAAACAGATAATATGGCTCGGGTGGTTGATCTGCCTTGCAGGATGCAAGACAGAAAAGCAGGAGCGCGATAAGCAATAGATAACCGATGCGCTTCATTGTAAATTCTCCGAAATCTCCTTGATCCAAGGGATTAGCTTCATAAATGCAGTTCCGTTGAAATCCGAGTTGATGGGTGAGAGATATTCAAGCTCGGTATCACATCCGTTGCCATCCAATAAAGCCTTTAGTTCCACGGATTGCTCGTTGGGGATAGACGGCGTGTCCGTATAGCAAAACAGCAATACGGGAGCCTTGATGGTCTCGTAAAAGTATTTGGGAGAACGCTTGTCAAGCTCATCCGGCAGCTGCTCCTCGGTGCAACCAACGTAATACAAGTACATTTCCTTGATCTGCTCGCCTCTGAAATCCACCAAAGCTTGCATATCACAGATGGCGTCTACGACAGCGCAACCTTTAATGACTTCCGGATAAGTTGCCGCCAGCTTCAATGCAAACGTAGCACCTGTCACCGCGCCTGCCGTGATGATACAGCGATCGGACAAAAAGGGACAGGCGGTGCAAATAGACAGCATGGCTTCTGCATCCTGAAAATCTTTTCCGCAAAAATCCTTTTCGCCCTCGTTTTCCTTGGAACCGCGATTGAAAAGGCGCATGACGATTACATCTTTTTTGGCAAAATTCTCCACTAAATAGTCTACCTCATAACCGATGTCGGGAAAATACAGCACGCATGGGTAATCCTTTTGCGCGTAGTCCGTAGGCAGCGCGATCTCAAAATACCGCCCAAGGCCGTCCACCTCAAAATCCACACGGTAGGCAAGCTCGGTCTTGGTACAGTATTGCTCCAGCTTGGTCACCGCCGTCACGCCCTCGATCTGCGTCATGTCCTCAACGGTACGCAGGGTGGATTCCGGCTCTGTCGTGGCAGGGGGCTCGGTATCTGTCGTTTGCGTTGTGTCAGCGGGTGGCTGCTGTGCGTTGCAGGCAACCAACAGCATTGTCAGTAAAAGTAACATGGTTGTCAATCTTTTCATTTTGTTTTCCTCCTGAATACGTAATAACCGTTTATCACTCCACCATAAGAATAGTCGCCGCTCTTGTGCTCCATGATCAAATAATCTTGACCACGCTCGGTAAATATGCGGTAGTGTTGGGCAAATTCCATTGCTACGTCCAGTACCAAGCCGGCGGAGTATCTTAGCCCTTTTTGGTACATTCCGCCGTTCAGTCTGCGTGTTTGCTGACATATTCCGCGGGGGTAGAATTGCATATCCACGATCATCAATTCGCTCTCCCAATATTTGCGCTGACTGTCGAATTGATCGGGAGTGTGCACGAGATCCACGGTTTCCCAATCACCAAGCACGCGTTGGTCGGCAACGTACGGAATGTCGACGTTGTCGCGACCGATGCGCGTTTCGCGCTCGGTGTACTCCTTTGTGTCCACTTGCTTATAAATGAGAACCTTGCGTTCTTGTTCGCCCTTTGCAAAAATATCCACCATCCAGTCGATCTCCATATATGTTGTTTCTTTGACGGTAAAGATGCGATATGCATTGGGAACGATCACGTTAAAGTACGGCATCATGTAATACAAAAAGCCCTTGCTCCAAAAATACATCCACACGTGGCTGCCGCCCGGAAGAAAATATATGTGCTCCAAAAGCGCATCCTCCCGAATTAAGGTATCCTCATTATCGAAGGCTTGCTCCGGCTTCATATCACCGCAATACATCCACTTTCCGATCACGCGCGGATCATGTTCAAAAGGCATCTGAAGTATTTGTTGAGTCAAGGGCAATACGCCCGGCTGTGTATTTCCGCAGAACTCATCGATCTGACCGACCTGATGATGCTTTTGATGAATACCCTCCAGAATGGCTTGCTTTTTGTTTCGATAGATGCGGCATTGTTCTGTTGGAGAGCAGGCAAGAAACTGCTTGATCTCGTCAAGAGAGAAGTCTAACTGCTTGAGCTGCTCGATCAGCTGAAAGGTTTTGATTTTATCTTGGCTATAGTAACGGTAGCCCGAGTCCGGATCGATATAGTCAGCGCAGAATACACCGATCTGATCGTAGTAGCGCAGCGTTTGCACGCTCGCCCCGCACACCTTGGCAAATTCTCCGATTTTCAGCATGTTTTCACCTTCCTCTTACTCGTTATCTTTATTATAACATTATAGTTAACTATAGAGTCAAGGACTTTTTTCAAAAATTTGCAGATTTCATCTTTCTCAGGGCAGAGGACAGTCCGGGGCGATTGACGGGGGTGAGAAATTCACGGAACGAATGTGCAAACCATGAGGAAAAATGTGGACAAGCCCCCGAAGATATGGTATAATGAATGCAGAAGCTTTGTAAGGAGGCAGGTATGAACGTTATCAGGCAAACACTTGCCGTGGGGGCAGAGAAGCCCTTTCGGGCACTCCATATTTCGGACACACACCTGACTTATGCCGATGCGCGCGACGGACAGCGCAAGGTGGATCTGGTCGCCTGGCGTCTGCCGTCCTTTCCGTATGCCGAGCAGATGCTGGCAGAGGCGGGAGATCTGGCAAATGAGCTTGGCGTGCCGATTCTGCACACGGGTGATTTGATCGATTACGTATCCTTGGCAAACTTAGAGGCGGTCACGCGTTTTACAGCGGCACACGACGTATTTATGGCAACGGGGAATCACGAGTTTTCCTTGTACGTCGGAGAAGCCAAGGAGGACGCGGCTTATCGCAACCAAAGCTTGCCCCGGGTGCAGGCTTGCTTTGCAAACGACATTCGCATGAGCTCGCGCGAAATCGAGGGCGTCAATTTCGTGGCTCTTGACAACGGCTATTATCTCTTTGAGCCGGAGCAACTGGCATTTTTGCAGCAGCAGGTACAAAAGGGATTGCCCATTGTGCTGATGATGCACACACCGCTTTATGAGCAGCCGCTTTACGATATGATCATGAAGGTCACCCCCTGCGCATACCTTGCGGGAGTGCCCGAGCCGCTGATGCGCTGCTATCCACCCGAGCGCTACGAGCAGCAGTTGGCGGACGAGGTGACACTGCAGACCATGGAATATATTGCCGCGCAGCCGCTGATCAAGGCGATCTTAGCGGGGCATTTACACCGCGAGTATCAAGGATGGTATGCCGGTCGCATTCCGCAATTCGTGACAGGCTGCACAAGCGCGCGTTTGATTGAATTTGTATAAAAGAGGTGCGAATATGAAACTGACCGCTACCAAACAATATCACTCCACACCCATCAGCGAAAAGCTTGCCTCGAATTTTATTGAGCTGGGCTACGGGCTGCAGGTGGAGGGCATGATTGCCGAGCTGTTTTTTAACCGCAGCTTTGAGCCGTTTTATCCGTATCGATTGATCAACAAGCTCTGGTACGACCTGCTGGAGGACGAAAACGACCACTCCTCGCGCTGTGAAACCGACTGGCGCGTGTTTGACTGGTACCACTCCTCATACGAGCACAATGCGTGGTTTGCGTTTCCCGGTACGGCGGGACATCAGCCAATAGAGGATGATTCCACCTTTGTCATTGAGCACTCTCCCATGGCGGACGTGCATATTGCCATTGTCAAGGGTGGCTGCCACGGTGAGTATGCCATGCAGGTCATCAACGACTCGGATGCGCACGGTGGACTTGCGCAGGACGGCAAATATTGCTTTACAGACGTGAAATACACCTTCAATGGCAAGATCCGTCGCACGAGTGGAGATCCCGCACTGCAGATCGCCATCTACCGTGAGGGCAGCGTGAGCGACCCCGTGGTGACCTGCCCGCTTGGCACGGTGGGGGATGACTATACAAAGGTGCAGGCTGAATTTTCTGTTCCCGAGCAGGGAAGATATACCTTTGCACTGTTGTTGCCACCGCACACAAGCGTGCTGTGCGATGATTTTTCGCTGCTTCCCGATGATGCCGTCTGCCGCATGAAAAAGAGCGCGGTGGAGGCGGGGGCGTACGTTGCCCCTGCAGTGATCCGTTGGCCGGGTGGCTGCTTTGCATCCTTTTATAACTGGCGCGACGGTGTGGGTGAGTACCGCCCGCCCATGAAATCCTATTTCTGGGGCGGCTATCAGTATAACGACGTAGGCACCGACGAGCTTGCCTCTTATGCCGAGGCGGTGGGTGCTGAGTCCATGATCTGCGTCAACGTGCACCATCCCTTCAAGCGGTACTTTGAGTATGTGCCGCCCGAATCGTTGGATAAGGATCCGAATGATCCCACCATCCACGCAGCGCCCCACGGCAGAGATCTTCCATGCTTTGCGGATATTGCAAGGGGCGCGCAAGAAGCAGCCGCATGGGTGGAATACTGCAATGGTGACGAGAGCACCGAGGGCGGTCGCGCCCGTATTGCCAATGGTCGAAAAAAACCCTACAACGTGAAATACTGGGAGATGGACAACGAGGTGCACCGTTGGTTTACTCCCGAAGAATACGCGCGCACTTGCGTGCTGTATGCCAAGACCATGAAGGCGGTTGACCCCACCATCAAGATCGGCATTGACACCTACAGCTACAGCCTTGAGGCGCTGGAGCGCATGGTTGCCATTGCGGGCAACGACATTGATTTTATTGCCGACCGCGGAAGTAGCGAGGATACGCTGCAAAAAAAGCTGGCGATCATTTGCGCATATAATCAGCAGCAGGGCACCGGCATCCGCTATTGCAATACCGAGTGGTTGCCGCTCAGAGGAACCGATGCCTACAATATGGTGCCAAGAGGGGATAATAAGCTGACCAAATGCTATATGTTCAGTAAATGGAAGTACGCGCTGGATGCCGCATCCGTTCTGATGATGTGGCAAAGGTATGGGCAGGTCATCGACTTTGTCAATTTCAATAACCTTGCCAATACGCATGCGCAATCTGCAATAGAGACCCCCAAGGAGGGCGCGTATCCTACGGCAGCGGGTATGATGCTGCACCGTTTTGCAAACACCTGTGCATACAGAACGCTGGTGATCGATGGGTATAATCCCGACTGTGACGACATGCTGCAGGCACAGTTGTCGATCAACCGGGACGGGACGGCACTTGTACTCAACATCCTCAACAGAGGAGAGGAGGATGGAGAGGTAGTGCTGGATCTCGGTGTATTTACCCCCGTCTGCGGTACCCACGGTGGAGTGATGCTCTGCGCTGATAGTCTGGCTGCTATGAATACGTTGCATGACAGACCAATCGCGGAAAAATCGATTTCCCTGTGTCTAACGAACAGCGTTGCAACGGTTGCGGCTCCCGCAAGATCCTTTGCGGAGTACGTCATTCCGCTTACCGAATAAATACAAAGGCAGGTATCTTGTAAGATCAAGATGCCTGCCTGATGTCTTGGAAAAATGTTAACTATTTTTGAAAAAATTCTTTACAAATACAATAAATTGTGATACAATTATTAATGAAGATGAAAAAAAGGCGATTTTGAAAAAAATTCCGACAAAATTCATTCATTTATCACACAGACTCCCTATTGCAGCTGTATGATACAATCGAAAAAATGAAAAAGACTAAATACAAGGAGGATCCTTCCCATGATGGATACCAAAATTCTTGTTGTGGATGACGACAACAACATCAGCGAATTACTTAAGGTGTATTTCACCAACGAGGGCTATGAGGTCAAGACCGCGTCTGACGGTGTAGAGGGCATCAGCTATTTCAAAATGTATGAGCCCGATATCGTGTTGCTTGACATTATGCTGCCCAAAAAGGATGGCTGGCAGGTTTGCCGCGAGATCCGAGAAATGTCCTCCAAGCCCATCATCATGATCACTGCGAAGGGTGAGGTATTTGATAAGGTACTCGGTCTTGAGCTGGGTGCGGATGACTTTTTGGTCAAGCCCTTTGATATGAAGGAGCTGTCCGCGCGCGTCAAGGCAGTGCTGCGCCGCTATCAGGCACACACCAATCAGGATGACGACGAGGTCGTCAAGTTTGAAAATATTGAGATCAGCCGCCAGAAGTATGAGCTCAAGCTCAAGGGCAAGAGCGTGGATATTCCTCCCAAGGAGCTGGAGCTGCTGTATTTCCTGGCTTCTAATTACAACCGCGTATTCACTCGCGACCAGCTGCTGGACAAGGTCTGGGGCTTTGACTATCTGGGCGACTCCAGAACGGTTGACGTGCACGTCAAGAGACTGCGCGAAAAGCTGGAGGGCGCTTCGGATAAATGGATTCTGAAAACCGTCTGGGGCGTAGGCTATAAGTTTGAGCTGTTAGGCTGAGGCGATTTTCGTGTTTAAGAGTCTGTTTTTTAAGTATATCACGGCGTTTATGCTGATCATTGTGGTCAGCTTTATGCTGCTGATTCTGATCATTGGCAACATCATCAGCGGTTATTCCGAGGAGATGAAGGCGGACGTGATCACCAATTCGGCAAACGCTGCGTATACTTACGTAGACCAAAACTATCAAAAGGATGTTCCTTTTGCGCAGTATATCGAAGAGAATGCAGACAGTATTTCGCAGATCCTGCAGGCGCTGACCGTCAATTCGGACGGCACCACCATTATGCTTGCGGATGCCGACGGCACCTTGCTGATCGGTCGCGGGGTAGAGCAGGATTGTCTGCAGGTAGGGCAGGTGCTGCCCATGGACGATTTGCAACAGGTGCTGGGCGGACAGTACGTCTTTACCACCGATACCTTTGACGGGGCGTTTGAGCAGGCGCACACGGTGCACGCGCATCCGCTGCTGCACGAGGGAAGGGTGTACGGCATTGTGCTGGTATGTGCGGACTCCTCGGGCTGGGGAGACTTGCGCGATTCCACGGTGCAGGTCATTGTGGCAGCAAGCCTTTGGGTCATGCTGGCAGCTCTGATCTCGTTCTATTTTATCACCGAGCGCATTATCACACCGCTCAAGGAGATGAGCCGCGCGGCAAAGAGCTTTGCAGCAGGAAAATTCGACGTACGCGTACCCGTGCACGGCAACGACGAGGTTGCGGACCTTGCGCGCGCAATGAACAACATGGCGCAATCCCTGGAGGCGCTGGATAATATGCGTACCTCGTTTATGGCAAACGTTTCTCACGACCTGCGCACGCCTATGACCACCATTTCCGGGTTTATTGATGGGATTTTAGACGGTGTGATCCCTGCGGATCAGCAGACCTATTATCTTGGCATTGTGTCCGAGGAGGTCAAGCGCTTGTCGCGTCTGGTTTCGCAGCTGTTGGATCTGTCGCGCATTCAGGCGGGAGACCGCAAGTTTGTGGCAGCACCGTTTGATATTTGCGAGGTTTCTCGCTTGATTCTGATCTCCTTTGAGCAAAAGATCGATCAGAAGCATCTGGACGTGGAGTTTGATTGCGAGGACGAGAATATGTTCGTGCTGGCTGACCGTGATGCCATGTATCAGATCGTGTATAATCTGGTGGACAATGCGGTAAAATTCTCAACAGAGAGAGGCACGCTGCGCATTCGCATTGACCGCATCAAGAAAGCGGACAAGGTCAGAATCCGCGTCTATAATCAAGGGCAGGGAATTCCAAAAGAGGATCTGCCTTACGTATTTGAACGTTTTTACAAGAGCGACAAGAGTCGCGGCTTGGATAAAAAGGGTGTTGGCTTGGGTCTTTACATTGCAAAGACCATTGTGGAAGCCCACCGCGAGAGTATATCAGTGGACAGTGTAGCGGGTGAGTGGTGTGAATTCACCTTTACGTTGCCTTTAGTTGATGCTCCCGAAAAAGCATGAGAAGGGAGAGAGTCACTTGGAAGAAAAAGATGCATTGACCCCCGAGCAGCAGCCCGAGCAGGTCGATCAACCTATAAAGGAGCAAGAAATTCAAGAACAGCCGGTCGAGCCGACAGAGGCGCAGCCTGCAGCCGAGCAGCCGACAGAGGAGCAGCTGATTGCAGCGGCACAGCAAGCCTTTGTCAAGGAGCAGAGCAGTGCACAAGAGGTGCAATACCGCTATCGCTGGAGCTACGAGCAGCAAAAGGCGGCTGATCTTGGCAAAAAGAAAAAGAAGCACTCCGGCCACGCAGGGCTGTGGGCATATGCGCTGATCATGACAGCCGTGTTTGCCCTTTGCTTTGGCATTCTGGTGGGTGTGCTGTTGCTCGATCTGATCATGCCCTCGGATCCCGTGATTCAGGGCGGGCTTTCGGGCGACGTGACCGTGGTTGGCGGCGGTGACGAGCAGACCATTGAGGTGGGTGCTCTGGAATCCGTGCGCAACTATACGGTTGTGATTACCGCAAAAACCGCAGCGGGCGTCAGCACGGGCACAGGCTTTGTGTTGACCGAGAACGGTTATATTGCCACCAACTATCACGTGGTGGAAAACGCGCAAACCATTAAAGTCAAGTTTTACGACGGCACGGCAGCGGTTGCCGAGATGGTCGGATATTCCGAGATCGACGACCTGGCTGTGATCAAGATCGAAGCCGAAGGGTTGTACACCGCGAAATTGGGCAGCAGTGCGAACGTCAAGGACGGTCAGAACGTGTATGCTGTGGGAACGCCTGCAGGCGAGGAATATGCCTGGAGCGTGACCAAGGGCGTGGTGTCCTATGGACAAAGAGAGGTCAAGATCTACGACGATGAGGGCATTTTGCAAAAGAAGATGAAGCTGATCCAGACCGATACACCCGTCAACCCGGGTAACTCGGGTGGACCCTTGGTCAATTCAAACGGTGAGGTGCTGGGCATTATCACGCTCAAGCTTTCGGGCTCTTATGAGAATATGGGCTTTGCCATTCCGATCGACGGTGCTATGACCATCCTCAATTCGATCATAGAGACGGGCAAGCCGGGCGATTCGCCCATTTCCACCAAGCGCCCCTTGATCGGCATTGTGGGCGTTGGCGTTGAGGCGGGTAAGTACTATATCAGCCTTGAGGACCGCATTCAGGAGGTGGATGCGGAATATGCCCGTCAGAACCCCGATACAGTCTTTTATGCTGCATATACCGGTGTTTGGGTGCAGAGCACCACACCGGGACTGGATGCTGCCAACAAGCTGAAAAAGGACGATATTATCGTATTGGCGGACGGTCAGGAGCTGGCGACCATTTATGATCTGATGAACGTCATCAATCAGCACAACGGCGGTGATACGGTTGAGCTGACCTATTACCGGAACGGGGTTGCCAATATTGTGGACGTAGAGCTTGGCTACGCAGATTGATTTAGGAGGTAGCTATGGCTTGGGACAATTGGCTGTTTGAGCATATCGGCGCATGGGATTATCTGATCCGCATTATTGTGGCGTGCCTGTGCGGCGGACTGGTTGGTCTTGAGCGAACCAAACGCCTCAAGGAGGCGGGAATCCGCACCCATATCATCGTGGCGCTGGGCGCTACGCTGATCATGGTGGTGTCCAAATACGGATTTGCTGACGTGGTAGGAGCGGATGCTTCGCGCATTGCATCCAACGTCATCACGGGCATCTCCTTTTTGGGAGCAGGTGTGATTTTTGTGCGTGGCGGCTCTGTCAAGGGCTTGACCACGGCAGCGGGCATCTGGGCAACAGCCGCGATCGGCTTGGCGCTTGGCGCAGGCATGTATACGGTGGGCGTGCTTTGCACGGTGCTCATGATCGTACTGCAGATCTTTCTGCACAAGTTTTTGCCGGGGGATATGCAATCCTCCAAGGAGCTTTTGCTGGTGATTTCCAAGGATTATCACACGGTCATGCCCAAAATTCGCGCAAGGCTGGAAGAGCTCAAGATCTTGATCTCGGGCGTGGAAATGGAAAAGCTGGACAACGGTGACGTGCGCGTCACCATGGACGTGCGACTGCATAAGGATAGCATCAGCGACGAGCTTTTGGACCTGGCAGACGAATTCCCGGAGATCAAATCGATTGTGATGTGAATTGAAAAAGAGAAGGGGAGGCCGACAAGGCTTCCCCGATTTTTATGTGTCAATTACTTTGACCATCCTTCAAGCATGCTCATATATTCCGGATATTCTCTGAGCTTTGCAAACTGTGGGTGTGGAGAGTGCAAAAGACGGTTGAGCTCCCACGCAACCAAATCGTCTGTCTTGTAGGTAGACTGAAACAGCTCTTTGATCACGGAATCTTCCTTGGCAAGATTCATAATCCTCTGTAAGGATGCAAGATGCTTGTCTCTGATGCGGATGATTTCCGTGATAGGCGCGTTATCCGCTCTCAGCATTCCCGCCAAGGTTGCATACAAAGATTGCACACCAATGCTCAAAAACGCGAGATCACGTTGATTGCTCATTTCTGCGAACGTGTTGGCGATTGATTCGATTCGATCAATTTTTTCAGCAACTGACAAAGTGGGATCAAAACGTATGATGCGTGTAAGTTTGATTGATATCACATCCATTAAGCCGTAGCAATTTCTTTTATTCCAATGGCGAAATTCAGGCGTATCCTTGGAGAACAGCCCTTCCTTGAGTACAGGCGCTTGCCACGCAGAAAGATGATCAATCAGCTCGAATGCCGCCGCAGTATCACCGCTTGCATGTAGGAGCTTAGCTTTCATGTTGATGGCATCAGTGCGAAGACTGTCTTGTGTGCATCCTTCCAAAATACAATTACATATTTGTGTCAATTCGTCTTTGTTTTTCATCAAAGTTTTTGTATCAGCGCCGCGTGCTTTGTCCCACATATAAGCATTCATAATGCGGTAATCATGGGGATATTTCTTTCGCGCATTGACGATCAGCTCCTTGCCTTGGGCAAATCTGCCTTCTACGTACATTCGCTGATGCTCGGCAAGGATCATGTCCACGTCTTTCTTGGCTTTTTCCTCGTCATAACCCAAAAGCTCGTCAACTGTAACGCCGAAGATTTCTGCCAGCGGAAACAGCATCGTAATATCCGGATAGGTGTTTTTGGCCTCCCATTTACTAACTGCTGCCGTTGAGATTGTCAAAAGCTCTGCGAGCTGCTCCTGCGTCAAACCCTTGGCAAGACGCAAACGTTTTATATTCGTACCAATGTTCAGTTCCATATCTTCTCCTTGTGAGTAAAGTAAACAGGCCTGTTTCTGATTATATTATAACATAGATTGGAGATAATACAAGCGAAGCATAGGCAATATACATTTAACCGACGGTTAAATAATTGTCGCAGGGGATGGAATAGATAAGTGAGAGATATAGATTAGAGCAAAAGAGCGTTTTTTTATGCAAGCAGGCTGTTTATTTGCACTTAAAGCAATGCATTTTTTGTTCAAAACAGTCCCGATGGGTTCAGACAGCCCCTTCCTCCCGTTGCGCTACGCTACGGGAGCCCTCCTTCCCCGTAGGGGACGGCTTTGCTGTGCGCATCCGTTTCGCTGATTTCTCCTTTAAGGGATGCCTTTCATGTTTCCCGTCTTATGACATGGCTCGATGCGGGAAACTTACATAAGGCGTCCCCACCGGGGAAGAGGACCCGCAACGAGCGAAACGCAGTGGAGTGAATGTTCGCGGGAAAAGGGGAGGGCTGATGAATTCGGGCAACAAATAGTATTCTCAAATAGCAAAGGGCTGAATCATTGTTTCGACTCAGCCCTCATTTTTTCTATTTCGTTAATTCCGCCGCCTAAATACTTATCTCTTACCCCAAAAACGGATTGAGCTTTGCCGATTCCTTCATACCGAAGATGACAGAGCGGGGCTTTTTGGACTTGAAGATGGCAGAGCCAGCCACGATGACGTTTGCGCCTGCGCCGGTGCAGTATCCGACGTTATCGGGGTTAACGCCGCCATCCACCTCGATATCCAGCTTCAAGCCGTGCTCCATGGCATATCTGCGCAAGAGTCTGACCTTGTCCAGCATGGGCATCATCAGCTCCTGACCGCCAAAGCCGGGCTCGACCGTCATTACGGTGACCTGAGAGAGCTTGGGCAGATAGGGGAGAATTGCCTCGATCGGAGTTTTGGGAGAGATGGCAATGCCCACGCGCATTTCGTGCGATGCAATGGCACGAATCACAGCCTCGGGGTCATCTGTGCTCTCGACGTGGAAGGTGATCATATCTGCGCCTGCGCGGACAAATCTGTCCACGTAGCGGATGGGATCGTTGATCATCAGATGTACGTCAAAAATCAGCTGGGTGGTCTTGCGGATGGATGCAACCAATTCAGGCCCGAAGCTGATGTTGGGAACAAACGCACCGTCCATAATGTCCAGATGCAGATAATTTGCTCCCGCATCCTCAACCTTTTTAATTTCGTCAGCCAGATGCGCGTAATCGGCAGCCAGCAGGGATGGAGCGATATAAGTCATAATCTTTGTTCCTTTCTGTTGCAATATGTAGATTTATGTCATACTCTGTAATGTGACAATTCGCATAGCGGCAGCGGCAGGGAATGGCAAAATTCGGGACGTTGGACAAACGCGCCGCCAAGCACTGTGCTTTATATAGATTCGATCAGGCAGACCGCATGTGCGGCAATGCCCAACCCTTGACCCGTAAAGCCGAGGTGCTCCTCGGTGGTTGCCTTGACGTTGATCAGGCTCGGATCACAGCCAAGCGCACGGGCAAGATTCTGCTTCATGGTAGGGATGTGGGGGGCAAGCTTGGGGGCTTGGGCAATCACGGTGGCATCGATATTGCCAATACGATAGCCGTGCTGTAAGAGCAGCGCGCTGACGTGCTCTGCAAGCTTTAAGCTGTCCGCGCCCTTGTATGCAGGGTCGGTATCGGGGAAATGCTTGCCAATATCGCCAAGCGCGCAAGCGCCCAGCAAGGCGTCCATGACCGCATGGGTCAGCACGTCGGCATCCGAATGCCCCAAAAGTCCTTTATCATAAGGGATTTTTACACCGCCAAGGATCAGATCGCGACCCTCTGTCAGGCGGTGCACGTCATAACCGTGACCAATTCTCATAAGTCTGCCTCCTCGGACTTGCGCATATCCAGCACAAGCTTTGCGTAAGGGAGATCACAAGGCTCTGTGATCTTGATATTCTGCTTGGAGCACTTGACCATTTTGACGGGATGCTTGACAAACTCAACCAGGGAATTATCGTCCGTCGCGCAGAACTTGTGCTCAATTGCCGCATAGCTTGCCGCAAGGTAAAGCGCGTGGCGGAAAACCTGGGGCGTTTGTGCCTGCCAGGTCATGGCGCGCTCGGGCGTGCTTTCAATATAGCCCGACTTGCCCACGATCTTGACGGTATCGGTTGCGGGGATGCCCGCAGATGCAGCGTCTGTTTTATAGGCAACGCGGCAAACCTCGCTGATCTCCTCGGGGGTGGTCAGGCAGCGCGCGGCATCGGCAATTGCCACGTATCTGACCTTACTGCTCACCGCCTCTGCGCCTGCCAGTGCGGATGCCTGTCGGGTCTCGCCACCGGGCACCACGGCAGTCAGCTTGGTAATGCCGTATTTTTCTTTGAATTGCTTGTAAATATCAATCTCGTCTGCCTTGGCAGCCACCACGATCTCCTTGATGCAGGGCGTGTTTTGGTAAGCCAGCAGCGTGTGCACCACGATCGGTTTGCCGCAAAGCAGCATCATCTGCTTAGTGGTCTTTTCGCCCATGCGCGTGCCGCTTCCGCCTGCTACAATGACAGCCGCGGTGTAGTTGCGCTTTCCCGCCTCTTTATCAGCCGCGCGCAATACGTCCGCAATATCATGAGCCGCTTCTTTTGTTGTATAGCTCATTTTTTCTCGCTTTCGTCAAGGGCGTTGATGGCATCAACACGGGGCTGATGTCTGCCACCCTCAAATTCCTGATTCAAAAATGCATCTACCAGATCGCAAGCCACACCGTAACCGACAACGCGTGCGCCAAAGCACAGCACGTTTGCATCGTTGTGCATGCGGGTTGCGCGAGCAGAGAACACGTCCGAGCAGCAAGCTGCGCGAATGCCTGCGTGCTTATTGGCACACATGGACATGCCAATGCCGGTGCCGCAGATCAGAATACCGGTGGTATATGCACCGCTCTGAATTTCGGAGCACAGTGCATGCGCAATATCGGGGTAGCTGCAAGACTGGGGTGAATAGCAGCCAACGTCAAGCGCTTGTACGCCCTTGGTGGCAAGGTATTGCTTAATTTGCTCCTTGAGCGCGTAGCCTGCGTGATCGCAGCCGATGACAATTTTGTTGATAAGCATGGTATGTGTTCCTCTCTTAGGTATTTTGATTGGCAAGTCGCTCGGCTCTTTCGCGTTCTGCTTGCGACTGTCGCAGGTACACGGGCGCGAGCGCGGTATCGTCGGTGGCTTGACCGTTTTGATATGCGGCAAGACCGCACATGGCAACACTGTAGCCGCTTTGCATGCGCATCTCCTCGGGAACGGGGCAAACCGCGGTTTTGGACAAGCCTTCGATCGTCACGTCATAGCCATCACCGACCAAGTAAATGGGCGCATCCATGCCTGCCAGCTCCTGGTCAAGCTCCGCGATCGAGATGGCGCGGTCGGGGCAAAGGCGGGAGATCACACCGTCCTTGCAGCGAAACAGCGCGTTGTAAACCTGCGCGCGTCTTGCGTTCATCACAGGGCAGAGAATGCCGTCAAAGCAGCGCAGATTGTACGCAAGCGCCTCCAGCGTGGAAACACCCGCGCAAGGAATGCTTTTACCAAAAGCAAGCCCCTTGATGGTTGCAATGCCGATTCTCACACCGGTAAAAGAGCCGGGACCCTGACTGACGGCAAACAAATCGATCTCGTCAATCTCCCATTCTGCCGAGCGCAGAACCGATTCGATCATGGGCAGCAGCGTTTGGCTGTGCGTGTTGCCCGTATTGAGGGTATAGTGTGCGACAAGCTTTTGGTCCTCGCACAAAGCCACCGTGCCGACAACGGCGGTGGAATCAAGAGCCAGAATTTTCATATCGGGTCAGATCCTTTCAATCAAGATCTCGCGGCTGTTCGGCTGCTCTGCGTTATTTTTGACAATGGTGACGCGCAGATAATGCAACGGAAGCGCATAGGGGATTTTTTCGCACCATTCCGCAATGCAGATCCCACGGTCGGGATAATCGTCAAAGCCCATGGAGTAAAGATCCTCCTCTGAGTCTATGCGATACATATCAAAGTGGAAGAGCGATTTTTTGGTGGATTTGTTGCGGTATTCGTTGACCAAGGTAAAGGTGGGCGAGCGCACAAGGCTCTCGGGAGACAGCACGGATGCAAATCCGCGCACAAAAGCAGTCTTTCCTACGCCAAGGTCGCCGTACAGTGCCACAAAACGGGGAAGCGCTGCATCCTCTTGCATAGCCATTGCAAGGGACGCACCCAATCCTTCGGTTTCGGCAGGGCTATTCGATTGTAAGACGTGGGGAAAATTCAACTGCATACCTATCCATCCTAAATACTTATTCATAATATATTATAGCACAAAAAGCCCCTTATGTAAAGGGCTTTTTGTATAAGAATCTTTGATTTTTATTGCTTGCTTGTATCCTTTTGACCGCGATCACAGACCTGCTCGCGCGTGCCGTCGGGACGCACAATGACCGTGTTATCCAGAATGCCGGTCATGGATGCGCGGAATTCACGGATGTACTCGGTGCGCAGTGCTGCGCGCTCCTCTTGCTCCTCGGGGGTCAGCGTCTCGCCACGCTTGACCTTGTGCGCAAGCTCGTTGATGCGGTCCAGTTTTGCTTGTTCCATAGTCAATCCTTTCGTCAATCAGCGGTATAAAGCTTATAAAGTTCTGCGTACATGCCACCCTTTTCGGTCAGCTCGCGGTGCGTGCCCTCTTCAACAATGCCGTCCGAGGTCAGCACCACAATGCGGTCTGCGTTTTTGATGGTGGTCAGGCGGTGGGCAATGGTAATGGTGGTTCTGCCCACGGTCAGCTTTTCAATCGATTTTTGCACCAGTCGCTCGCTTTCATTGTCCAAAGCGCTGGTTGCCTCGTCCAGAATCAGGATGGGGGGATTCTTGAGGAATACACGGGCGATGGAAACGCGCTGTCTCTGTCCGCCCGAAAGCTTCAAGCCGCGTTCACCCACGTAAGTGTTGTAGCCATCGGGAAGCTCTTTGATAAATTCATCCGCACCTGCAAGACGTGCCGCCTCGATGATCTCCTCGTCGGTCGCATCCGGCTTGCCATATGCAATGTTTTCGCGGATAGTGCCCGAGAACAGATAAACGTTCTGCTGCACAATGCCGATATTCTGGCGAAGCGAGCGCATGGTTACGTCCTGAATATTCTGCCCGTCCAGCAAAATCTGACCGCCCTGCAGCTCATAAAAGCGGGGAATGAGTGAGCAGAGTGTGGTCTTGCCGCAGCCCGAGGGTCCTACGAGCGCTACGTTTTCTCCTGCCTTGACGTGCAGGGAAAGATCGGTCAGCACGTTTTGCTTCTTGTCCTCCTCGTAGCGGAAGGTGACCTTGTCAAGCACAATGTCGCCCTTGACGTCGCAAAGCACCTTGGCACCCGACTTGTCCTTGATGTCCGGCTCCACGTCCAGAATCTCGGAGAAGCGCTCAATGCCGGTCATGCCGCGCTGGAATTGCTCGGTGAATTCCACGATGCGGCGCACCGAGGTAAACAGCGTAGAGACGTACATCAGAAATGCAATGTAGTCTGCAGCCTCCAGTTGAATGATCGGGTTTTCGGCAGTCAGCAGCAGTGCGCCAACCACAACTACCACGATATAGAGCAGACCCTCAAAGAAGCGTGTGGACGCCTGGAACATGCCCATATAGCGGTACATGATGCCCTTGATGCCAAGGAATTTGGTGTTGCCCTGACGGAATTTTTCAATTTCGGTGGACTCGTTGGCAAACGCCTTGACCTCGTGAATGCCCAAAAGGCTATCCTCTACCTGAGAGTTGAGCTCGCCAACCTGCGAACGGGAAAGGCGGAACGCCTCCTTCATTTTGCCGTTGAACGAGATCAGCACCAGCACCATGATCGGGATCATGGCAAAGGTAACCAGTGCCAGCAGGGGATTGATGACCAACAGAATGATAAACGAGCCAAGGATCTTGACGCCCGCGATAAAGAATTCCTCGGGGCAGTGGTGCGCAAACTCGGTAATATCAAACAGGTCGTTTGTAATACGCGACATCAGCGTACCGATCTTGGTGTTGTCAAAATACGAAAAGCTCAGCTTTTGCAAATGCCCGAACAGATCGCGACGCATGTCGGTCTCCATTTTAGCGCCTACAATGTGACCGCGATTTGCCATGAAATAATAAGCAAGCGTGTCGATCAGACGCATCAGCAGATATACGCCGCCAAAGGTCAGAATCAGCGTCACAGTCAGCGTTTGGGGCTCGGATTCGGCTCTGCCCGTAATGTTGCGCACGATCAAGGGGAGCGCGAGCTCGCACATGGTGGTCAGCGCAGCGCAGAACAGGTCAAAGACCAGATCCTTGGTATAAGGCTTGTAATAGGGGAGAAAACGCTTCAGAGGGCTTGCTTTTTTCGATTTTTGTTTCGACATTACGAAATTCTCCTTATGGGGAAAGGGCTGTTGCCTTTGCAACAGCCCAAGTTTTTCATTAGCCTCTCAGGGCAATACCCAGCTTGAACTTGAGGTCGTTGATGATCTTCTTGGAAATCTTGTCAGCCTCTTCAACAGTCAGGGTACGGTCAGATGCGCGCAGTGTGACGCGGAAGGCAACGCTCTTTTTGCCCTCGCCCAGCTTTTCACCGCGGTAAATATCAAACAGCTCAACGTTTTCAACCAGAGCACCGCCCGCCTTGGCAATCACGCTCATGATCTTGCCAACCTCAAGCTCCTCCTCGCAAACAAACGCGTAGTCGCGAGTCGCAGCAGGGAACTTGGGCAGGGGCTTGTAATCGGGCTCGGTGTTGGAAACCTCAAACAGTGCGTCAAAGTCGATCTCTGCGCACAAAACGGGGATGTTCATGCCGTAATTGTCAGCCACAACGGGGTGGATCTGACCGAACACACCAAGGTACTTGCCGTCAGATGTGGTCACGGTTGCACATCTGCCGGGGTGGTAAGAGGGGTTATCGGTGCATGCGGTGTATACGGGAGCCTTGACGCCTGCCATCTTGAGCAGATTCTCCACAGCACCCTTCATGCAGTAGAAATCAGCGTCACCGTACATACCAATCGTGACAACCGTCTTTTCCTCGGGCAGCAGCGCGAGATCTGCATCGGGCAGATAAATGGTAGCCATTTCAAACAGGCGCACGTTCTGGTTGGAGAAGTTGTTGTTTCTCTGCAGAACCTCCAAGAGAGAGGGCAGTGCCGTGGTGCGCATGACGCTGGTGTCCTCACCAAGCGGGTTGGAGATGACAACAGAGGTGCGCAGAGCGCTATCCTCGGGCAGTGCAATGGCATCGTAGTACTTGGGGCTGATGAACGAGAAGGTCTGGATCTGAGAGATGCCCATGCCGTACATCAGCTGCTCGGTTGCAACAAACAGCTTCTGCTTGGGGGTTCTCATGCCCTGCGTGGTCTCAGCCTTAATGCAGGAGGAGGGAATCTTATCATAGCCCCAGATGCGGACGATCTCTTCCGCAATATCCTGCATGCAGCCAAGGTCGGAGCGGAAGGAGGGAACGTAGATGTTGCCGTTTTCCACGCGGCACTCCAGCGTTGCCAGAATGTCGATCATGGTCTGCTCGTCGATTTCGGTGCCAAGGAACTTGTTATACTTTTCGGGAGTGAAGGGCAGAATGGTCTGCTCCTTCTTGCCGGGGTAAACGTCGATCAAGCCGTCCACTACGTCGCCTGCGCCCAGCAGCTCTACCAGCTGGCATGCGCGCATCAAGCCGGGCAGGCAGTTCTCTGCGTCAAGACCCTTTTCAAAGCGTGCGGAGGATTCGGTTCTCATGCCGTTCTTCTTTGCGGTGACACGAGTATCGGGACCCGAGAAGCATGCGGACTCAAATACAACGGTCACGGTATCGTTCTCAATTTCGCTGTTGAGGCCACCCATAACGCCTGCCAGTGCGCAAGCCTTGTTTTGGTCGGCAATGACCAGCATGGAAGAGTCAAGCGTATGGCTGATGTTGTCAAGGGATACGAACACCTCACCGTCGCCTGCGCGGCGTACGTTGATCGCCTTGCCCTCAATCTGCTTGTAATCAAAGGCGTGCATGGGCTGACCGTATTCCAGCATGACGTAGTTGGTAATGTCAACGATGTTGTTGATGGGGCGAACGCCTGCAGCGCGCAGACGCATACGCATCCAGTCGGGAGAGGGAGCGATCTTGACGTTCTTGACTACCTTTGCAGCATAGCGGTAGCAAAGATCGGGCGCGCTGATGCCTACGGAGAGGTAGTTGTCAATGCGGTCGCCGTCGCCCGCACCCTTGACGGATACAGGGGGGATGTGCCAATCAAGATCCATGGAAGCAGCACTCTCGCGTGCAAGACCGATAACGGAAAGACAGTCGGGGCGGTTGGAGGTGATCTCAAACTCAACTACGGTGTCGCGGATCAAAAGGCAATCGCAAACGTCCTGACCGAGATACTGACCGTAGCACTCGTCCAGAATCCAGATGCCGTTTTCTTCCTTGCCGGGGCAATCGTGGCTGGTAAGACCCAGCTCACCAAACGAGCAAAGCATGCCGTTGGAATCCACACCGCGCAGCTTACCTGCCTTGATCTGCTTGCCCTCGGGCAGCGTTGCGGGAGCAACTGCTGCGGGAACGATAGCGCCAACGAATACGTTCTGCGCACCGGTAACGATCTGAATGGGAGCTTCTGCGCCCACGTCGATTTGGCAGATCCACAAATGGTCGGAGTCAGGGTGACGCTCCATAGCGACAACCTTACCGATCTTAACGTTGGTGACGTCGCCTGCCAATACCTCAAAGCCCTCTACCTTGGAGCCGGTGTCGGTCATGCGGTCGCAGTACTTCTTGACGTCTGTGATCTTGTCTGTATCAATATAATCGTGAAGCCAATTGAATGAAAGATTCATGTTTCTGCTCTCCTTTCTCAGAACTGCTCAAGGAAACGCACGTCGTTCTCATAGAACAGACGAATGTCGTCTACGTGATACTTGAGCATGGCGATACGCTCGATACCCATACCGAACGCAAAGCCGCTGTATTCCTCGGGGTCAATGCCGCACATGGAAAGCA
>SVQP01000043.1 GCA_015065285.1 Oscillospiraceae bacterium
GTTCTTTCTGTTTTCCGTACAGATGGTTACAAAATATGCACCGGGAGAACTATAATCATAATTCTTTAGGCGAATATCTTTTCTTTTCGGCAATTCTTTTTTGTTCTCCATTTCCTTCACCCATCCCATTATAACACAAATCGGCAGAGAAAACAAGTTCTCTGCCGAAGTTTTGTGCCGGCTAATTCTCCGTTTAGAACAACAGAGAAATTCGTCTGCGCTTTTTTATTGATTTCGCGTCCGGATGCTCTCAATTGCGCGGCACGCGGCAAGATAGCAGAACACAATGAACAATCCGTACAGGCATCCACCCACAATATCGGTCAGCCAATGCACGCCGCCAAGCAATCTGCCTGCTACCGTGATGGCGGCAGCTGCATTCAAAGCAACGCACGAAGCGATTCTCCAAGCACCCTTGAGCACCTTGATCAGATAAGCCGTACCCATGCCTGCTGCGCTGATTGCCAGCATGGTATGGCTGGACGGGAAGGATGCAGCAAGCTCACCCTCGTCAAGAACCGGGCGGCAATTGATCACCACAACCTCAAACAGCACATATGCCGCAGCCAGCAGCACAAGCCCGCCAAGCATGGCATAAAGCTCTGCATCCGCACGCAAAATCCCTTTGCGACGAATGACTTGCACAAGCCCCGTCACGCCAAAAGCGCCCACGGCTGCTATGATGACAATGCCGCAAAGCTTGGAAAGCGTCAGCGCAGCCTCGCTTTGCCCAAGCGCGTCAAACACCGCCTCGTTGAGTGTGGCAAACCCCACCTCGGCTTGGCTGTCCCCTGCCGATCTTACGTCCACACAAGTCAGCAGCACGGCAAGCAGCACAAACAGCACCAGCAGCACAGCGGCAATTCCGCCGTATATATAAACACTTTTTTTCATATTGTCTCCTTGTAAAAAATACGCGCATGAAGCTCATGCGCGTATTTTATCTGTAAATCTCGTTTTCAAACACAACGCAATCCTTGCCGTTTTCCTTGGCGATATGCAGCTGCTTATCCGCCAACAAAATGATCTCGCGCAGCGGCATCTGGGCGCCTGCCTCGATCAGCGTACAGCCGAAGGATGCGGTAATGTGCTGACCGTCTTGCTCATAAGTGGAAGCACGCTTGATCTCTTTGCGGCACGCCTTGGCAATATTGAGCAGCGACTCACGGTCCGCGTTTTGTACCACGATCAAGAATTCCTCGCCGCCAAAGCGGTACAGCTTACCCTTCTCGTCCAGCACCTCCATGAGTGCATAAGCAACGGCACACAACACCTCATCACCGCGGTTATGGGAATACTGGTCGTTATACGCCTTGAAATCATCCACGTCCAGCATGATGTAGCCAAGCGGAGTTTTGTTATCCTCAAGCGCATTCTGCTTCTGGTGCAGCTCAAGCGCATGTCTGTTCCAGGCTCTGGTCAACTGGTCGGTATAAGAATAATTCTCCAGCAGCTTGTTCGCGTCCGAAAGCTCGTAGCTCTCGTGCGCATAGTCGATGGTCAGCTTGCGCATATAGATATAACCGACGACCATAACCAGGCGGTAGGACAGCTGCTTGAACAGATGGAAATATTCATGCCCGTAGCAGGTGCTCAGCCAGATCGTGGTGCCACACAGTACGCACAGCAAAATGACGTTATCAACAATTTTGGGCATAGGGGCTGCAAACAGCAGCATCAGATAGAATGATGAAAGCATAATGCCCATATATTCCATATCCGCGCCTGCATCCATTGCGCGCGCGTTATTGGTGTAGGTCAGGATCGCAACAGAAAGCAGGATGACGATATAATTCAGCATGACCGTGACGCGCATCAGCCAACGGATCTCTTTCTTGTGGCTGATGATATTGACAATGATAACCAGGACGGACACGACAATCAATGCAATCAGAGCAAAGAAATTGGGCCAGGCATGCGGAATGCTGTAAAAATCCTTTTGCAGATCGGTAAAGAGATAGTAGCAGTTGAGCAAGGTGAACAGCACTGCAGCAACCGTACCGATACGCAGGCAGCGTCTGTAAATCCACATTTCGCTGCGCTTATCCAGCTTTTTCTTGGGGGCCCAGAACATGATCGCGTCCTCCTTTCATCAAAAAGTCAGAATTAATAATCTATTATAACATACATTTTTTCAAAATACAATAGGTTTTCTCCCTGTTTTTTTGTAATTTATGCAAAAAATCCAGTCTTTTTATAGCCCAGGTTGTATCATATATAGCCCATCTTGGCAATCCTTTCCCGATATAATTGTCTTGGAAAGGAGCTGTATCAATTATATGGACACCTATACTACTGTGCGCAATCGTCTTTTAAGACTCTGTGAGCAAAAAGGCATTTCAATTCATGCGCTTGCAATGGAAGCCGCAGTACCGCCTTCAACCATTAAAAACATCCTTTACGGAAAAAGTAAAAATCCCGGCATCGTCACCATCAAAATGCTTTGCGATGGGCTTGGCATCACGCTTGCCGAGTTTTTTGACACGCCCGAATTCGACTCTTTGGAACAAGAGATCAAATAATAAAACTTTAACATATCAGCATCATTTCATAAACAATCGCATGATAAAATACTGCCAGAATCAAATGAAAGAGGTAATTTATCATGAACAGAAACGATCAGGACTACGTAATCAGCAAAATTCGCTCCGCTTATACCCCCAAGCAGAAGGACAGCCTTTACGAGCTGCGCCGCCTTGACGCGCAGGTTCGCAGACCCGCTCAGGTTTTCTCCTATATCTTCGGCTCGATCAGTGCACTGATCATGGGCGCCGGCATGAGCCTTGTGATGACCGACATTGCAGCCATGCTGAATATTCCCCACGCCCTGCCCATCGGCATTGCAGCAGGTTTGGTCGGCATGATCCTTGCCATTATCAACTATCCCCTGCACAACGCAATTCTCAATGCCCGCAAGAAAAAGTTCGCTCCCGCGATTCTTGCCATGAGCGACAAGCTCTCCCGCGGCGAATAAATATGGATGGAACAGAGGCTGCTCTGTTCCATACTTTTTGTACAAACGCTCTTTTTTGCAAAAATACTAACAAAACCTTAACATTCCTGTGGTATAATAATGATGTATGCCCCGAACGTATCAGCAAAGGAGAGATTTTATGTTTGCAATACTTGTTGTAGAAGACGACGTCAACCTGGGTCGCACGCTTTGCACCTTTCTTGACCGAAACGGATATCGCGCCGTGCACTGTGAGAATGCGCAGGACGCTTACGATGCCATGTATAAGCAGATGTTTGATCTGATCATCTCGGATATCATGATGCCCGGCATCGACGGATATGAGTTTGCCGAGACCGTGCGCACGCTGGATAAAAACGTGCCCATCATTTTCATGACCGCGCGCGACGATCTGAGATCCATGCAGCGCGGATACTCGACGGGAGCCGACGACTACGTGGTCAAGCCGGTGGATTTCAATGCGCTTTTGCTTCGTATCGGTGCGCTTTTGCGCCGCGCAGGCATTGCTGCAGAAAGAAAGCTGGTAGTTGGCAACTTCACCATTGATCTGGACGAGCGCACCGCTTATCTGGACGACAATGAGATTTCGCTGACTGCGCGCGAATTCAACATTCTCTACAAGCTGCTCTCCTATCCCAAAAAGACCTTTACGCGCACCCAGCTCATGGATGAATTTTGGGACGTGGACACTGCGTCCGGTCCTCGTACCGTTGACGTATACATGACCAAGCTGCGCGCCAAGCTCTCTGATTGCACCTCGTTTGAGATCGTGACCGTGCACGGGCTTGGTTACAAGGCGGTGATCAAATGAAAAAAGGCTTTGTTTACTACGTAACCGATTTTCTTTGGTCCTGCATGCTGTTTTTCGGATTGGTGGGCGGTGTGGTCACTGCCACGTTTTTCGTGTTCTTTGCCACCGTTTCCCTGCCGGAAGAGGACATCCGTGCCTTTGCGCCCGTGGTATTTGTGAACGTAGTGGTGCTTTCCCTTCTTTGTACCGTGGTGGATACCGTGCGCCGGCGCGTGGCGGTCGATCGCCCTGCAAAGCGCATTCAACAGGTGCTCAACCGATTGGCAGACGGCGATTTTGAGGCGCGTATTCCGCAGCAGTACGTACAACTCTCCCCTGCTCCCTTTGGTGAGATTGAGCAGAACATCAACAAGCTGGCAGACGAGCTTGGCGGCATTGAAACGCTTCGCACCGATTTTATTTCCAACGTCTCGCATGAAATGAAAACGCCGCTTTCGGTCATCAGCAATTATGGTACGCTTTTGCAGGACCCCGCGCTGGACACCGAAACGCGCATTGAATATGCCAAGCAGGTTACGCTGGGCTCCCAGCGCCTTGCCTTGATGATGACCAACATCCTCAAGCTTAACCGACTGGAAAACCAGCAGATCTATCCGCAAAAGCACACGTACGATCTTGGCGAGCAGCTTTGCGAATGCCTTTTGCAATACGAGGAGCTTTGGGAGCGCCGCAACATTGCCATTCAAACCGACATTGAGGATGGCGTGTTGATCACCGAGGACGCAGAGCTGTTGAGCCTTGTGTGGAACAACCTGCTCTCCAATGCCTTTAAGTTTACCGATGACGGTGGCACAGTTTCCCTTTGCATGCAAAAGGATGACAGTGTGGTGACGGTCACGGTCAGCGACACCGGCTGCGGCATGAGCCCCGAGGTGGGCAACCACATTTTTGAAAAATTCTATCAGGGAGATACCTCCCGCGCCACGCAAGGAAACGGTCTTGGCTTGACGCTGGTCAAACGAGTGATTGACATTGTGCAGGGCGAGATCCGCGTACAAAGCCAGAGCGGTGTAGGCAGTACCTTTACCGTCATTTTGTTTTTGAGGTAAGCATATGAAACACAAACTCAAAAAGCTTGGGCTGCACCTGCTTTATCCGCATCCGGCACTGATTGTGCTGTTTGCGGTGCTCTCAGCCGTGCTTTTGACCTATACCTTTGTGAAAGACCATTCGGAGCACCCCGTAGCATACGCGACGTACGTGTTTTCGTTCTATTCGCTCACGGTCATTTGCATGCGCATTCCCACCATCATCCGCTTTTTCAAAAATTTCAAAAACAACAACAAATACTGGCACCACTATTCAAACGACGCGTCGTTGCGTATCAAACTCTCGCTCTACGGCAACTTCGGCTTTAACGCTGCCTATGCGATCTTTCAGCTCGCGCTTGGCATCTGGCATTCCTCAATCTGGTATTTTGCATTTGCTGCCTATTATTTTCTGCTTGCCGTCATGAGGTTGTTTTTGCTGCGCGACGTGCGCTCCACCCTGCCCGATCAGGCAATGCGCGCGCAGTGGAACCGCTACCGCTTTTGCGGCATCATACTGGTTGTGATGAACCTTGCGCTTGCCGTCATCGTTTGGATGATCAGCGCGCAGGAGCACGAGATTGTGCACCACCAGATCACCACCATTGCCATGGCTGCCTCCACCTTCTCGCTGATGACGCTGGCAATCGTCAACGTGGTCAGATACAGCAAATTCAAAAGCCCCTTGTTCTCGGCTGCCAAAATGATCAGCCTTGCCACCTCGGCAGTTTCCATGCTGACGCTGGAAAACGCCATGCTCACAGCCTTTGGCAGCGAGGAGGATGCAAGTTTCAAGCCACTGATGACGCTGTTTACGGGACTTGGTGTGACCCTGTTTGTACTTGGCATGGGCATTTATATGATCGTGCTTTCAAGCAAACGCATCAAAAAAATCAAACTTTCGGAGAATCAAAGTGAATCAGAATAACGATCAACAGAAATTTATATATACCTACAGCGCCAAGGAAAATGCCGAGATCGAAAGCATTCGCAAAAAGTATCAGACACCCGAAGCGGACTCCAAGCTGCATCAGCTGCATACGCTTGATGCAAGCGTTTACAGCTGCGCAAATGCCGCAGCGATTGCCGTGGGCGTGGTTGGTTCTTTGCTCATGGGACTTGGCATGAGCATGGTCATGACCCCGTTCGGAGATCTGCTTGGCATCTATGAATACCCGCTGGGCATTGCCGCAGGCTTGGTAGGGCTTGCCATTGCCGTTTGCGCATATCCGCTTTACCGTGCCGTTTACGAGCACAGAAAAAACAAGGTTGCGCCCCGCATCCTGCAGCTGCTTGACGAGCTGGACGAGCAAAAAAAGGACGAATAAAAAAAGCCGATACGGAAATTTCCGTATCGGCTTCATTTTTGCATTAATCTCTGCGCTTACAAATCATCAGAGCGCCAAGTGCGATACATGCCAGCATAGCCATGCCTGCAGTGACTGCAGACTTGCAGCCGCCCTCTGCAGGCTGGGTAGTCTGCTCAGGCTCTGTGGTGGGAGCCTCTGTCACAGCATCGGTCTCGGTCTCGGTCTCGGTCTCGGTGGGAACCTCAGTCTCGGTCTCGGTGGGAGCCTCGGTTTCGGTCTCGGTCACCTCGGGAGCGGGTACTGCCAGGTTTTCAATGGTCAAAAAGTGCAGTGCCTTATCGTCTGCGCCGGGGGTAACGGCGAAGGACACGGTCACACTCTGACCAACGTAAGCGCTCAGGTCAACGCCAACGTTTTCAAATACTGCGTGCTCTGCGGACGCGGTCTTGATCCAACCGTTTCCGGTCACAGTCTGAATCAGCGCAGCATCCGCATCGGAGTACGTGCCACCCTGTACCTCAAACCAGTTTTCCTGATCCAACGAATACAGAATCTTTTTCTGCGAGCCGTTTGCGAAGGCATAGCCGCTGATGGTCAGCAGGCAATCCTCGCCCAGCGTCAGTGTCGAGCCATCCAGCACAGCGGGCTGAATCGACTCAGCCTTTTGCTCAGGCGTCCAGGAGGTGCTGTACGCAGGGTCTCTCATACCAAGCAGATCCACGTAAGCCTCATCCGTACCGTTGACGCCCTTGCCGTTGACGTAGGAAACGTCACCGACGTAGTAATAAGAATAGGAAGGTCCTGCTACAATGTGAGGCGCGCTCGGATCCTTTTCCTCTTCCTCTTTGCCAAAGGTGGATTCCAGTCCCAGATCGTCCAGGAACTTAATGCCCTGTGCATCGCAGTTCTCGGGAGACAGATTTGCACCGTTGTATACAACTGCCAGACCGCTGATAACACCGCGAACGCTGTTCTCACCGTCCGAAACGGCACATCTTCTGACGTAGTTTTCGCCCTCAAGCGTGACAAGCTGGGTGGATCCGCCGCCGTCAAACATAATGGCAGTATAGCAGCCAAGCTCTTCCACCAGCTCCTGCATATTCTTCATTGCACATGCTGCACGGGAGCCATCTGCCTGCGTGGTGGTGGTGATCAGCATGATGGTACCATCCTGCTTGATACCCACGATGGGGCAAGGATAGTTGGTGCCGGAGTTTTCGCCCTTATGTACGCCCTTTTCAATCAGGGTATAGAAGCCACCGGTAGCCTCAACAACGTCTGCCCACTCGGCAGCCTTGCTCAGATAGATCTTATCAGTGTTAACCGAGCATGCAATGCTGACCTTATCGCCAACAGTGTACTTGCCCTGCTGCTGCTTGATAGCGGAGCCTCTTGCGGAAATGACCACGGTCTGCGCGTCGATTGCGGGACGCTCAGAGGTATCACCGCTCTCGAAAATGTGCGTAACGGTACCTGTCACGGTCTTGCCGATTCCAAATGCGGTCTTGGAGCACTTGACGTAGATCTCGTAAGCATCCTCAAAAGCAAACGACTCAGTGCCGCAACGCTGGTTGTACAGAATGGTGGAGTTGGGTGCGGGCAGGCGGTTAATGCCTGCAGCATAGGTGTTGCCATTGGTGGTGGTGTTGGTTACCTTGATCTGAATATTGGGGCAACCCATGATGGCAGTGCCATCCTTCTTGACCGCGAAAATGGGCTGGTTTGCAGCGCCTGAGCCGCGCTCTGCGTTGTCCTTCTTTGCCAGATTGTTTTCATCCGAAATCTGTGCGGTTGCCCAGATCTCGCCTTCCTTGATCATCAAGCCTCTGGAAACCGAAACGTGCTTGACTGCAGGACCTGTTGCGGCTTCACCGTCACCGTCATAGTCGGTGTGGTATACGATCCACGGGTCACCGTTCATAGCTGCAATCACAGTGCCCTTGGAGGTTGCCTCGTTGTACTTGACGGCTGCCGAACCCATGGTCTCCTTGGACCAGGTATAATCGCCGCCGTTGAGTACCTTGATGGATACTGCGGTATTGGTGGGATCGATTTCAATGACGTTAAGCAGACCGGGGGTGGATGCTGCATACAGCGAGCCCGAGGTCAGCGAATACTGAGTCAAGGAAACGCCGGTGCCCTGACCGTTGACCTTGATCTCTTCGGTTGCACTTTTGTCCATGCCGGTAGGCTGATTGACTGCATAAGCAACTGCAGAGAGCGCAGATACAAGCAGCAGCGCACACAGCACAACTGACATGATTTTTGCAAAGGATTTCATAAAATCTGTTCCTTTCTTTGTTTGGTTGGTATCATTATAGCATAAGAAAACTGCAATTGCAAGCAGATTTTTCCTTAATACACACGATTATTCTTGGCAAATACGATACAAGGCGCGCTTGCCCAAGGGTGAAACAGACTGGTGTTCCACTTTTGCTCCTTGCCCCACGCTTCAAAGGTAGTAGTCGCCCCTTCGTCCAGCATGTTCTGCCAGCAATCGGGAGAGGTAGCAAGGCGCACGGCAGCCTCATATCTGCCATGCTTGATCAAGGCAGCCAGCGCAAAATATGCCATGTAAACGCCCATGCAGGCAAGCCCCTTTTGCTCCACGTAATCGCAAAGGCGGGCGGTCAGTGCTATGTCCTCGGTGCCCACACAGAACAAAAGCGGCAAAAGATTTGAGTGCACGGCGGCATGCTTGCTGCCGGGTGCATCCACGTAAAGTCCCAGCTCGGGCGAATAAAACGTATCGTAAAATGCAGCCTTGACCGCGTCCGTCATGCCCGTAGACGGCATGCCGAGAATGGCATACATCTCATCCATTGCCGACAAAAAGCCACACCAAAAGGCATTGATGACGTTGTGCTTTCCGCGCTTTACACCGGTGGCGGGCAGCTCAAAATCATATCCGTCACGCAGACCCGCAGGCCAATCCACCAGATTCCATTTGTCGCTCACACCGTCCAGCAAGCCGTTCTGATCGGCATAGCCTAAAAAATAGCGGTACACGCCCGTGGCATACGGCTCGACTTTTCGCACAAAATCAAGATCTTTGTCCATCGCATACACCCAGCACACAAGCGCGGGAAACTGCAGCGAATAATCCGCAATCTCCTGCATGTACGAGCCGCAGGAAACCGCCAAAAGTCCCGGACAGACGCACGAGGTGGCACAGAAATCCAAGATCGCCTTTTTGATCATGGCGCTATCTCCCGTCAGCGTTGCCTGCGCTCTTGCAGAAATGCAAACGTCACCCAGATACTGCCCCTTTTCACGGGTGGGGCAATCGGGAAAGATCTCCTGCGTGCCATACTTGACCGTATCGGTGCAAAGGCGCAGCACGTCGGAAAGTGCAGGATCATCCTTTGGATACTCCGCCCTTTGAGAGAATGGATAGTGCCGCACGATCATGCCCGCGTCAAGCAGCTCAGCCCCCTCGGGCAGCAGCACCTCGGCATAGCGGAACGCCTTGTAATCAAAGTGGTCCAACGTGTCCGCATCGCCCGAGAGCACCCATTCTTCACGATAGGTGCAATTGCAGCGCATGGCATATCGCGCCCTGCCCTGCTCGTCAAGCTCCTCAGCACAGTGCAATGTGACCACGTCACCCGCGCGCCCTTGCACGCATAGCGCAAGATAGCCAACCGCCTCGCGCCCGAAATCCAGCAGCACACCGCCCTCAATTTCGCGAATACTGTGCGGCTCGGTGCGGTACACGTCCAGCTGCGCGGTGGGCTGCTTTTGCAGGCAATAATCGGCAGTGGCAAAGCGCGCAGCATGCTGCCATGCCGAATCGTCAAATCCGGGCTGCGCAAAGCCCACCTCGGGTGCACGACTGTCATACCGCTCCAAAAACGCGGTATCATAGCCCACCTTGCCTGTCGCACTGTATCCCGTATGATCGGCACACAGCCACGACTCATCACTGACAAGCACGCGCTTGCCGTCCAGATACAGATCGAAATACATCATATGCCGACCGTCCCCCGATACCCACACGCGATTGACCAGCCCCTGATACAGCGTGTGCAGCGCAAAGGTGTTCTCACCCTCGCACAGGTATTCGGTCACGTCGATCTCGTTATAAAAGTAGCACTGCGGATAAGAGGGCGCCGGGCCCATGGTCACAAATCTGCCGCCTATGTACAGCTTATAGTAATCATCCGCAGAGATGCGCAGCACCGCCTTGGAAAACGCGGGCAGCACCGCCTTGCGACGGTACAGAATATGCCTGTTTTGCAATACGGGATCCTGCGCCATGGGAGCATGCTCTGCAAATTGCTTATGAAAAGGATTCTGCGGCACCACGTCCGCAAAATCGGGATGGCAAATAAATAAAGGCTGCATACGCTCCTCCATTCAAGGTCTTTTTTTCATTATAGCACAAAACCGCATGCCTTGCAAGACAAAACAGCCGCGGCACAAGCCGCGGCTGCAAAATATTACGGATTGATAAAACCGTACTCAAACATATTCACACTTCCACTCTGTCCGGTAATAAAGACAAACTCTCCCAAATGGTTTCTATGTTTGCCTGCGTACCAATTCAACTCTCCTTTAAAGAACTCGATCTCCAAACTGACCATGTCGTTCTCCCAGTACACATATTCAAGTACTGTCACAAAATTTCCGTTCTTGTAATTCTGTTGCTTGATCAAACGGTTTTGCTCGTCATACTCATATCGCCTACTATCCGTAATCTCCCCATCGGTATAGTCCGTATAGGAGAGCCGGTTGCCGTTGGCATCATACAGAGTCTCGCGACAAAGTTGGTCGTTGACGTAGGACAACCTGATCAGAATATTGCCCTGATCGTCACACGTCACCTCATCTCTTTCTTCGGGTCCGCCCTCGGGGGACTCATATTTGATGATATAGTGATTGTCATCCGTGTAGGTATACGTGCTGACACTATGGGTTTCCTCCTTGCGGATCACTCTGCCCTGCTCATCATATTCATATCGTTCAAAGAGCAGCAAAACTTCTTGACCGTCATACGTCTCGCACGAGATCAGTTGCCCCTGCTCATTGTAAGTGTAGCGCACGATAGCAGTGCCAACGTACCCCTTACCGGAGTCGGTCGTCACGGTGATTTCCTCAATCAGACGACCCTGCTCATCATAGGCAGACGTCACGACCGTCTGCTTTGAACTTCCTTCCTGCTTGGTGTGGCGGATCTCTCTGCCATACTGATCATATTCATAATAGATAGCCTGAGAGCCGTTCTTTGTATAAATGAGCTGAGCCTCGTACACGCGCAAAGCGCTGATCACCTGCTCGGGCACGTACGAAAGATCACCGAAATCAACGTTCTGCTCGGTCAGATAGGCAATGCAATCGTATTCGGCTCTCTGTTCGGCTGCCGGCTCACAAGAGGCACCCATAGTCAGTGCAAGTCTGCCGTCCGGTGTGATCACCACGCATGCCTCGGAATCAAGGACTGCGTGCGTGCTCTTGGGCACTGCGTTCTGTGTGCAATCCAGTGCCCAGGCAACCGCCTCACGCGGAATCTGATCGGCAATTGCTCTGAGCGCGCCAAGGTAGCAAATATCCATGCTTACCATGTTGCCTGCGGCATCAAAGAGGAAGGTTGCCTTGTCACAGCACAGAACCGTGGTACTCTCAAGCAGCTCACTTGCGCCCGCAGAGCCAAACAGGCTGATCACTCTGGTATACTCATATACGTACACGGTGCCATGATCTTGCTTGGTGCTGACCTTGAGCACGTACGCCTCGGGGTCGCGCACCTTGTCACCCAGCATTTCGTAGGATCGATCCATCATATCCTGCTTGGACGCGCCCGACTCGGCAGATGCCTCTGCTCTTTCGGGGGAATACCAATAAACGCATTCGCCGGTCTGCTCATCCAAAAATGCCAGATAAACGCCCTGCTCGGAATACTTTGCATATACGTGTACCGCCTGGCGCACAATGCTCTGCGATTCGGAATAGACGTATCTGAGCGAGTGCTCGGTCTCTCCCACCTTCAGAACGTACGACAAGGGCGCGTTTTTGTTCTGCTGCTGCGTAGGAGCGATGTTGATCATGGTGTGCACGGGGATGGTAGCGGTGGGGTCATTCAAATAATAAAGATACGTCTCGGGCTGCTGTACAAATGCCTCGAAAACAGCATTCTTCCACGAATATACGGGATACTGCGATTGCGTCAGCACGTCCAGAATTGGCGTACTCTGCATCATCTGCCACAGATCCTCGGGCAAGCGCTGCTCCAGCTCCTCCGCCGTTTTTTCCTGCCATGCCGCAAAGCCGTCAATGCCCAAAAGATACTCGCTCAGCGCTTCCGAATCCTTTTGCATAATAGCTTGCCCGACAGGGTGGTTAAGCGCTGCTACAGTCAGTGCCACGACTGCAATCAGCACAAGGGATGCAGCGATGACAAGCGCGCGAAGCGCGTATCTTTTACTTGAATGCTTGCGCGAAAGGCGCAGATCCATTTGACGGTGTGCTGCCAGCACGTCATCGTCGATCTCTGTGATCGCCTCAAAAATATCTTCTTTTTTCATACGTCAATTCCCTCCTTTTCCAGTGCTTGTCGCAACGATTTCCGTATTGAAACAAGCTCTTTTTTGACCAAGGATACACTACAGGAAAGCCGTGTGGCGATTTGCTGTACGGTCAGCATATAGAAATAGCGCGATACGAAAATATACATGCGCCGCTTGGGAATGCTTTTGAGATAATTGCTGATCACCTCTGCTATGACGGCAGAGTCATCCGAAAAATGCTCACCGTCCGGCACGCAGTCGCCAAGCTCCTCAAGCGATATGCTCGCCTCGCTCAGCACGCGCTTTTGCCGCTTTGCCGCCTTGTAGCGACTGAGCGAAAGATTGCGCGTGATCTTTGCCAAAAACGCGCAAAGCACGTGCGGTCTCTCGGGCGGAATGGCATTCCATGCGCGCAGATAAGTATCCTGCAGGCACTCCTCTGCATCCTGCTCGTTGGCTAAAATATTATACGCAACCGTATGTAGATATTGGCAGTATTTTCTATCCGTCTCGGCAATGGCACGCTCTTCGCGCGCAAAGTACAGATCCAGAATTTGCTCGTCTGACAAGTATGCTGCCTTTTCTTTGCTTTCCATGATGCACCTCCTTTGGGTCGTTCTCAAGGATCCTTCGTCTATAAAGACGCCGCAATTGACGCATTTGGCTACGGTTTTTGAAAATTTTCTGATATCATATTACCATAAAGCCTGCGTCTTGACAAGTGGGAGTATCCGGCAGCGTGCCCGAGAGCCCTTGATCGCGATTCACAGGCAAAAAAACAGCCGCGGCTTGCGCCGTGGCTGCTGTTTTGGTTATTCCGGCTTAACTGTTCCGTACTCATACGATATGGACTGGATCAGATTGCCCGCAGCATCTCTGTAATCCGAGAGAATACACTCGCTGTACTCGTTATACTCTGAGATCTCAATACTCGTGATCTTGCCGGAGGCATTGTAATTGATGGCTCTGTAAAGCTTGCCATCGCGATACTCCAGCGTTCTGTATGCCAAAAGCTCCCCGTTCACCAGAGTTTCTCTGCGGATCACTCTGCCCTGCTCGTCATACTCGTATTGCTCCAGACTCTCGCCGCCGTCGTTAAGCCAGCGCTCCAGCATCAGATTGCCGTTTTGATCGTAAACCGTTTCACATTCGCTGACCGAATCCGAGTGCAGGCTTTCCGTTCTTTCCACGTAACTGCCGTTTTCTCCATAGGTGCGCGTGACCACTTCGTTTTTATTCGCACGGCGGATCTCTCTGCCCTGCTCGTCATACTCAAACAGAATTTCATTGGACTGCGTGCCCTTAGAGTTCATGATGATCTGCTTGACGGGCAGCCCATTCTCACCGTATTCATATTCGTAACGGAAGTTGAGCATTTCGGACTCCTGCGAGACGTATTCCACAACAGTCATGTGCCCCTGCTCGTCATAGGTGTAGTTGACTCTGTAATATTCCTTGCCGTCGTAATACGCGATCTCGGTAATCTTGTTTCCGTTTTTGTCAAAGACAAATTCGTTGCGCACGTTGAGCGGACTGCTGTTAGGCGTGTACACGTTCTGCGACAGTCGCACGCGCTGCCCTGCGGGCTTGCCGTCCGAAATCAGCTCGTAGCCTTCAAGCCCCGAAGCAGGCTCGGTCAGGTATGCAAGGTACTTGGCAGTAGCGGCATACTCATCCTTGTGCAAAACGTAGTTCATGCCCGAGCTGTACGCCAATCTGCCATCCGGTGTGATCACAATGCGGCTGGGTGTACCCACACCGCTGTAGCTTTGCGCATACGTTCTGACGTGGTCATACGCCACGGAAAACAGCTCGCTCGGGATCTCGGTATCCGCGTAGCGCAAAGCCCCCAGATAGCCAAGGTCGTAGCGCAGGACGTTGCCCGCCTTGTCAAACGTGACCACAAGCGCATCGCAGCTCTTGGTATAAATGGTAAGGGGCTTGATTTTTTCGGTGGCATAATCGCCACGGAATACGCGGGTGTATTCGCAAATAAAGAGATCGCCCACAGTCTCCGTATACAACGTGTACGCCTCAGGGTCGCGTACGCGCTCAAAAAGCATCCCATAGGCTTGCCCGATCATGTGCTCCTGCGACGCGGGCTCTGATGCCTTGGCGTCCGCATATACGGGAGCTTCCCAATAAACGCACTCACCGTACTGCGCGTCCACGTATGCTACATACGTGCCCTGCTTGCTGTGCAGCAAATACACATGCACGGCAGGATGCGCAAGCGATTGCGAGAGCGAATGAGAATAGGACAGCGTAAACATCGATTCCTTGACTGTCACGGTATATACGGGGGCTGCCGCTTCATCCTGATATTGCGTGGGGCGCACGTCGATCTGCGGTGCACCGTTCAGGCGTCCCTCGGAGTCGTCCACCTCATAGGTCAGGCAAATCGGCTGCTGCAAATATGCCCCGAAGGTAGCGCCCTTCATGGCATACGTGGGATATTGCGACTGGGTCAGCACGTCCAGGATCGGTGTGGTCTGCAGCAGCTGCCACATATCCTCAGGCAAACGCTGCTCCAGCTCCTCCGCCGTTTTTTCCTGCCATGCCGCAAAGCCGTCAATGCCCACAAGATACTCGGTCAGCGCAGCGGAATCCCCTTGCAAAACAGCTCTGCCCGCAGGATGCGACAATGCAGCCAACGGCAGGCTCATGGCAAACACCAGCACCACGCATGCGGCAGCGATCAGCGCGCGCAGCGTATGTCTGCGTGTTGCCTGCTTGCGCGCAAGCCGCTCATCCATTTGATAATACCGTTCGATCACGTGGTCATCGACCTGCCCGATGACACGAAATAATCTTTCCTTATTCATACGGTAATTCCCTCCTCTTCAAATCTTTCGCGAAGCTCCTGCCGAATGGCAGCAAGCTCCTTGCTGACCAAGGATTGGCTGCAGCCAAGGCGCTTGGCGATCTGCCCGATGGTCAGAGAAAAGAAATAGCGCGAGGTGAAAATATACATGCGGCGATCACTTGCCGCATCCAGATATTGCGAAATGATACGCGCCACGGCTGCATCCTGCAGCTCGCTGTCCAGATCGTGCGGATCCGGCAAAAACTCCGCCACCTCATCCAAAGATGAACACGCCCCTGCGGGCACGCGCTTTTGCCTGCCCATTTGCTCTAAGCGATCCAAGGAAAGATTCCTTGTAATCTTGGCAAGAAATGCGCGCAGCGCGCTTGGCCTTTGCGGTGGAATGGAGTTCCACGTTTTCAGATACGTATCCTGCAAGCACTCGTCCGCATCCTGCTCGTTGTACAGAATGTGATAGGCTACGGTGTGCAAGTAATCGCAATATTTCTTATCTGTCTCGGCAATCGCTCTCTCTTCTCTGGCAAAGTACAGCTCAATGATCTGCTCATCGTCCAGTACGTTGCCACGATTCTTGACTTTCATACTTACCTCCCTCGGTCGTGTTCTAAGGATCCTTCACCTATATAGACGGTATTTTTGCAAAACCTTGTAAAAGTATTATACCACACAATTCCATCTTGGCAAACAAAATCGGTCGCGGACGTGCCGCGACCGGAAGTTTTATGATTACATTTCCTCTGCCAGCGTTCTGCGCTTTTTCCAGATGCCCGAGAGGAAATAGATCAGGCTGGGGATCGCGTAGCCGTAGGGTGCAAGTCCGTAGCCCAGCACGAAACCGAAAAAGCCCATGTTCAACGCGATACCGAACAGCCACGAAAGCCCGATACGCAGCACCACACCGTCCAGAATTGCCAGCACCATGGAGAGCTTTGCATGCCCAAGTCCCTGAATGAACGCACCGCTGCCGCGCATGACGGCAAATGCCGGGAACATCCAGAGAATGGCGCTGATAAAGGTGGTGGACATCTCGTGCACGGCAGGGTCGTCCGAGAACACCATGAACAGCTGCTTGCCAAAGCAGACGTACAGCACAAGGAAAAAGACGGTGAGTGCAGCAGAATAGATCCATGCCCAATACACGATCTTTTTTGCTCGCCCCTGCTGCCCCGCCCCGATATTCTGGCTGATCATGGGCATGGCGGCATACTGAATGCCCTGCGAGATCTTATTGACAATATCGTCAATTCTCACGCCCACGCCAAAGGTGGCAGAGGCTTCCACGCTGATATCATTGATCAGCGCATTGACAGTCAGCATAGACAGATTGATAAAGCCCGATTGGATTGCCATGGGGGTGCCCTGCTTGACGATCATGCCAACGTACTTGAAATTGGGGATAAAGCTTTCCTTTTTGAAATCAAATCCAAAGGATTCGCGACGGCGGTACAGATAGAAAATGGAGAAGATAAAGGACGCCGCCTGTCCGATGATGGTAGCCCACGCAGCACCTGCCACGCCCCAGCCCCACCAGCCGGTGAACACAAGGTCAAGCACCAGATTGACCGCAGAGGCAATGCCGATAAACAAAAACGGGCGTTTGGCGTCTCCCATGCCGCGCAGCACGGCGGATACCATGTTATATCCTGCGGTAAAGATCAGACCCGCTGCGCATATGACCAGATAATCCATGGACATATCCCAGGATTCGAACGGGATGTTCATAGCGATCAGGATCTCTGTGCGGAAGATCAGGATGATGGCGGACAGCACCAGCGAGAGTGCCGGCACAAAGCCGAACAGCGTGCCCATGATGTCATTCATTTCCTTTTTCTTACCCGCGCCAAGCGCCTGCGAGATCAGCACCTGCCCCGCGTTGGAAAAGCCAAGGCAGACCATGGTGGCAAAATTGACGATCTGCGAAGCCTGCGACACGGCAGAAAGCCCCGGTGTGCCGACAAACTCGCCTACAATGATCATATCTATGGTGCTGTACAGCACCTGCATGGCGTTGGAAGCCATAAAAGGCAGCGAAAACAACAGCAGCTGCCGCGCAATATTCCCTTGTGTGAAATCCTTTGAAAGGGTCTTTTTCTGCAAAACGTCTTCCTTCTTTCTGTAGCTCTGCGGCTGCCGCAGACAAATCTACCTTATCATTATATCACAAATTTGCCAAGGGCGCAACCCAAATCCAAAAAAGTGCGAGCAAAAACGTCGCAGAAAAAAGCACGCATACGGATGCCCCAAAGGCATCGGAGCAGCTCTGCATCGGTGAAGGACAGCCCAGCCAACAGAAAAGGGCACGCTACTGCGTGCCCTTTTCTGTTGTGATGTGTGACCGATTTAGATGCAGGTCGATTTTGCAGAGGGTACACTAACCCACAGGCGTGTATGGGAGTTGCACTTGACCGCTATCTTCCGGGGCGCAACGCCATGCTTGCAACGAAGCCTATGTAATTAATATTTCACATAATCATCTTGAAAAAACAGTTTATTAGTAATATGATTGACTTGTTTATACTTTTATGTTATAATAGTTCAAAGGGAGGGTGATGTTATGAAAAATAAAAGTAATGTTATATTAATTTTATTGTCTATTGCAATTTTAGTTGCCTGTCTGTTGCCTGTGATCTTAAATGAAAATGCCGCAATTTCTTTTAATTCTGCCCCAGCAATTGTATTTGGTATTTGTTCTTCTGTCTATGCTATTATTGCCTTTGTGAATAAGGAAAAGGGCAACCTCTTCTTGTTAGGAAGAAATAAATTATTTATTGCTTTTTTACGTTCGCTAAGTGACGATAAACCTGATGCAGATAGCGATGAATACAAAAAGGAATTTGCGCTTTCCGCATTCATCTTCTGTGCTTCCATTCCACTATATATACCGCTTGCGTTTTTTGCAAAGAACTTTTATACAGCACTTTCTTCGGCACTTTCCGTGACGATTTTGAGAATCTTGTTTACGTTTATATTGGTGTTAGTTCCTCGAATAATTAAAAATGCACAAGACAAAAAGAAAGGTCGTATTAGAAATTGCAAAACAAAATGGTGCAATGACATCCTTAACGTTCCGCAATTTAAATACGGATGCTCTCCCTCGGAATATGTCCAAGTATACTTTTTAACTTCTTCTAACAAGCCGGGATAGTTGGTGATATAGGCGTCGTTGTTTTTCCATTGATCTCGCTGTAATCTTATACGATCACCTTGAATTTCTATGGTCATAGGCATTGGCATTTGGTCCTCCTTTGGCGTTCAAGCCTTTTCTTTGACTACTGCGTATCATTAATTAACCTCATACAACTTATGTTACTTGGTTTCAACCAACTCTAATATGTCGGTTATATCGCATTGGAGTGCTGTGCAAATCTTAATAAGTGTGTCAGTCGTTACGTTTTCGCCTTTTGTCATTTTGGATATGGTTGCCGTACTGATGCCGGCGAGAGCGCACAATTCCTTCTTCTGCATCTCTCTGTCGATTAAAAGCTTCCACAATTTTTTGTAACTGAACTCCATGTTGATCTCCTCATAATATATTATCGGGTATCTCAATGGTAATAGTATAACATATTTTGTACGGTTCTGCAATAGGTCAACTTCATTTTGCCAATATAAATGCTGTTAAACTAAAGTCTGATTTTAGAATAAAAGACCATGGCATGGAAGTACCATGGTCTGATTTTTTGGGAATATTGGGAATCATGAGAAAATTCACACTAATTCTTGACAATATTAT
>SVQP01000044.1 GCA_015065285.1 Oscillospiraceae bacterium
AATTTACTCTCTGTTGAGTTTGTACTCTTCAAGAATTTCGAGATTCGTATTTTCGCACTTACATTTGCTTTGTACTTCTCTCTGTTATTCAATTGTCAAGGACCAATTTCATGCTCCCGCCTTTTTTGCGGCAGCCTGATTATTATATCACAGCGATTTTGCTTTGTCAATAGGTTTTTCAAATTTTTTTATCAAAATTTTGACTTTTTTCTATCGATTCAAGGCCCTCTCGCCGCTCTTTCAGTCGCTCTTGCGACCTTGAATATTCTACCACTTTCGACCCTCTTTGTCAAGTGTGGGTTCTGACAAACTATATAGAGTTTTATAATCGTTTTTGTGTAGGTTGCACAATGATACGCACAAAAGAAAGCCCCCGGAGGCTCCGAGGGCTTGTTTGGTGTGATTTACTTGAGTTCGACAACGGTCACACCGCTATCCCCTTCACCGTACTGTCCGCGGCGGAAGGACGCCACGCGTTTATCGGTGCGTAGGAAATTCTGCATTGCCTGACGCAAAGCACCGGTTCCCTTACCGTGGATCAATCTGACCGTGCGGAATCCGTACAGAATTGCGCTATCCAGATACTTATCCACCGCGAACCAGGCTTCCTCACCGTTCATACCACGCAGGTCGATCTCATCCTTGAAATCGTGATTCTTTTGCACGCTATAGGTGGATACCTTATTCTTTTTGCCGTCCTTGATCAGGGCAGCCTCTTCTTCCACCAGCTTCAGATCCTTGATATTGACGCGAGTGGTCAGGATGCCCGCCTTGACCTGAGCGTTTCCGCTCTTATCGGGTGCATCGACCAGCACGCCCTTGGTCCCCAGCGAGCGAATGATAACCTCGTCGCCCTTGCGCAGGGCTCTGGGCAGCACGTAATTTTGATCATCCTCGTCCGGCTTTTGCACGGGATCGAATTTGTCTCCGTTTTGCTTGAGGTGTTCGCGGACTGCGCGCTTAGCGGCATCCATTTCCTCGCCCATTTTGGCACTGTCCTTGGATTTACGCACCTTTTCCATTTGCTCGAGAATAAAATCATACGAAGCCTTGGCGCTTTGTACCATGGAATTGGCTTTGACTCTGGCAGCCTCCAGCTCCTTTTCCGCCTTGGCAACCTCGGCGGCGATCTTTTGCTCGGACTGGCGCTTGAACTGCTCGTACTCTGCGCGCAATCTGGCGGTTTCCTCACGGTGCTGCTCCATTTCCATGCGGCTTTGCTCCAGCTGACCGATCACATCCTCAAAATGGCGGTTATCCGCACTGATCAACTCCTGTGCTCTGCCGATGATGGTGGTGGAAAGCCCAAGCTTTTCGGAAATGGCGAACGCATTGGACTTGCCGGGCGTACCAATAATTAATTTATAGGTAGGACGCAGCGTTTCCACGTCAAACTCGCAGGACGCGTTACGAACGCCCGGGGTATTGAGTGCAAACGCCTTGAGCTCGGCATAGTGAGTGGTTGCTGCGCACAAAGCGCCCGCAGCGCGCACCGACTCGATGACCGACACAGCAAGGGCTGCGCCCTCGACAGGGTCGGTTCCCACGCCCAGTTCATCAAACAGCACAAGCGAGTGCTCGCCCACCTGCTTCATGATCTCTACAATATTTACCATGTGGGACGAGAAGGTGGAGAGCGATTGCTCAATGCTCTGCTCGTCACCAAGGTCAACCAGCACGCTTTGCAGAACGGGGACGATGGATTCCTGATCGGCAGGAATATGCAGACCTGACTGCGCCATAAGCGCAAACAGTCCAAGTGTTTTGAGCGTCACCGTTTTGCCGCCCGTATTAGGACCCGTGATGATCACGGTATCGTACCCGCATTCCCCGCCCAGAGATACGTTAATGGGCACGACGCGATCGCGGTCGATCAGCGGATGGCGCGCGCGGATCAGGCGGAAGGTTCCGTCCTCGGACAGCGCGGGGGCTGCTCCATTCATAGAAGCAGACAGCTCGGCACATGCGAAGCAGAATGAAAGAGTTACTATATTGTAATAATTGAGCGTCAGCACACCGGTTGCATTACTGACCGCCTCGGAAAGCTCTGCCAGAATGCGCTCGATCTCGTGCTGCTCCTTGGATTGCAGCACGCGCAGCTCGTTATTTGCCTCGACAACAGCCATGGGCTCTATAAATGAGGTAGCGCCCGAGGACGAGGTGTCGTGCACCAGACCCTTGACCTCGTTTTTATACTCGGTTTTGACAGGGATGACGTAGCGTCCGTTACGGCTGGTGACAATATTCTCCTGCAGGTACTTGGCATGTGTGCCGCCCTGCACATATTTTTGCAAGGTATCCTTGATGCGGCTGTTGGTAGCGCGGATCTTGCGGCGGATATCCGCCAGTGCGGGCGACGCCTCGTCCGCGATCAGATCCTCGGCAATAATGGCGCGCGTAATGCGCTCCTCAAGGTGACGGTCGGGGCTCAGGCGATCAAAGATCTCGTCCAGCACGGTATCGAAAATGTGATTTCCGTGGCAGTAATCCACCAGCATACGCGAAGTGCGCAGCACGTTGGCAACATCCAAAAGCTCACGCGGTGAAAGAACCGCGCCTTTATCGGCACGCTCACAGATCTCGCTCACGTCACGCACGTAGCCAAAGGAAGGAGTTCCCTTGACGTCCAGCAGTCTTTTGGCATCGGTGGTTCTTCTCTGCCTTTTCAGAATCTCCTCGGGGTCATCCGAGGGGCTGAGTCTGGCAGCCATGGCGCGAGCGCCGTCGGTATGGGCATGCTCTGCCAGCATGGCGCAGATTTTATCAAACTCTAAAGTTTGTAAGGTCTTGTTCGAAAATGCCATAATTCATTCCTTTTGGCGATTGAAATCGGCATTTGCAAGGAAAATTACTCCTCGCACGAGCCACAATCCGAGCAATCGCTCTCGGGCGCGGCAATGCCATCCTGATATTCGGCAACCTTGACCATAATGGCACATTCCATTCTCTTGCGGAACAGCTCACAGCCGTACTCATATACACCGGTAATGGAGCCGGTGGCATGATATGCGTTTGCCGCGCAGCCGCCCGAGCAATACATTCTTGCCCAGCAATCGGCGCAGTCGGGTCTTGCATACGCGTTGCACAGCTTGAACTCATCACGCAATTCGGTATTGGTCACGCCTGTCCAAAGGTCGCCAAGCTTGTACTCCTCCTCGCCCACGAACTGGTGGCAAGGATACAGATCTCCCCAAGGGGTGACAGCCATGTATTCAGTACCCGAGCCGCAGCCGCTGATGCGCTTATACACGCAGGGGCCGTGCTCAAGGTTGAGCATGTAATGATAGAAAGTAAAGGGTCTGCCCTCGCGGCGGCGATCGATCTGCGCCTTGGCAAGAATTTCGTACTGCTCGAACAATACGGGCAGGTCCTCCTTTGTCAGCGCATAAGGATCCTCGGGCGCGCAAACCACCGGCTCCATGGAAAGCTGATCAAAGCCAAGATCCAGCATATGGAAGATATCGTTGGTGAAATCGGGGTTGTTGTGGGTGTAGGTTCCGCGCAGATAATAGCCTTTTCCTTTGCGCATCTCTACAAAATGTTGAAATTTAGGCACGATGGTTGCGTAGCTGCCTTTTCCGTTGACAGTTTTGCGTAATCTGTCGTGAACCTCTTCTCTGCCATCCAGAGAAAGCACTACGTTGTGGCATTCGCGGTTTGCCCACTCAATGACCTCGTCATCCACCAGCACGCCGTTGGTAGTCAGGGTGAAGCGGAAGTTTTTGTTATGCTGCTTTTCAATGCTGCGCGCGTATGCCACAATATCCTTGACCACGTCAAAGTTCATCAAGGGCTCACCGCCAAAGAAGTCAACCTCAAGGTTGCGGCGCGTGCCCGAATGCTTGATCAGAAAATCAATGGCAGCCTTACCGACCTCCAGCGACATAACAGCGCGCTCACCGTGATATTTGCCCTGCGCTGCAAAGCAATATTCACAGTTAAGGTTACACGTATGCGCCACGTGCAGGCAGAGCGCCTTGACCACCGTGTTTCGATTTTTGAAATCAAACGCCTTATCGCGATACACGTCAGGCGCGAACAGCTTGCCCTGCTCTGCCAAGGCGGTGATATCGTCATAGCACTCGGCAAGCTCAGCTGCCGTGACGTCCTCGCGCTCACCGTATTTTGCAAGCATGGCATCCACAATGGTCTGCTTATCGTTTTGCTCGTACATGGCGATCATGTCATACGCCACGTCATCCACGCAGTGGACCGAGCCGCTGTATATATCCAATACAATATTGTATCCGTTAAGTTTATACTGGTGAATCATACCAATCTCCATTTAATAGTTTTGAAACTTCACCGTGCAGCTTCGCTCCGAGATGGGATTGCCCCATTTTCAGGTGAAGTTTGTGCGTGAATACATACCGAACAAACAGAGGCAGGGGAAGCTTTCACGCAAAAATTCCTTTCAAAAGTAACGGGGCTACGGCAATCTGCCACAGCCCCGTTCATTGGACTATGTAATCAGTCCTTGTTAGACTCGCATTCCTGGTTTGCTACGCCGCAAGAGGTCTTGCAAGCAGACTGGCAGGAGGTCTGGCACTCGCCACAACCACCGTTGTTTACGCTCTTTGCGAGGTCACGGGTCTGGATAGTCTGAATTCTCTTCATGATAATATCTCCTTACATGAAATAGTTTAACAGATGTATTATAGCATTCTTATCGCTTTTTGTCAATAGATTTGACAGAAAAAACAGCACAAATGATGGTTGAGGTTTGGGAACAAACAAACCCTTGGTGCAACTCTGTTCTTTTACAGTGCACCAAGGGTTCACAAGGTTGATTTACTTATTTGAGCAGCGGGCTCTGCTCGCCCCACTCGGCAATTGCCTTTTGCAGCAGCTCGCGGTATTGCTGCTCGGAAACTCCGAAGCGAGCCATGAGCTGAGCCTTAGCGGCGGCGGGTCGGGTTTGATTAAAATCGCGGATGACGTTGATATAGTACATCCAGGAGGGGCGCTCCCCGTCGTAGGGCGTGACCGTACCGTCGGTGCACTTCCAGCGATCCAGCTGTAGGTGCATGACGGGAGCTACGCTGTCCACGATCTCCTCAAGCACGGGAGAGACTGCCTTCGGAGCATAATACACCTCGGTCAGCCAGATAAAGCGCATCAGGAATTTTTCGCGGAATTCGTGGTTACCCATCAGCCCATTGATCAGTCTGCCGATAACCGAGACGTTGCTGATCGCGCCAAACAGGTCGGTATGGATATTCGAGTTCAGACCCACGCCATGGTCGGTATCCACCACGCAGAAGCGCCACTTGGTATCCTGCCCCGAAATGCTGTCGGGATTGCTGTTGCGCCATACCTTGACGTTGTTACTGGGCCAGTCGCTGCAGCACAGATAGATCTGTGCGCTGAAATAGTCGATCAAATTATCAATATCCACGCGATCGCACACGTATTTGTAATGCTCGGGATCAGAAAGATCATGGGATTGCGCGTATCTGACCAGCTCGTTGAACTCATAAGCATCCATTTCCGAGCCGTGCGTGTGCACGTAATCCACGTTCCAGCCTGCCGTTAAGGGATAGGGGCACTCAAGCACGGCAAGATCTTGCTCGGGAACACCGTAGATGGTTTCAAAATACTTTTCGTCAAAGCGTTCACGCGCGTTGTAGATACCCCAGAATTCACCGTTGATAAACACGAACACGGGCTTATACGCCATGCTCTCTACGTGCAAAAGCGAATCCAGGCGCGCGATGTACGCATCTCCAATATGCGAGCGAGAGATGGTACAGCCGGAATTATCACCGCCGCCGTTACGCAGCAACAGTCTGCGGTAGTAGACCGTTTGGTCACCCGTTGCGGTGGGAGTGGCGTATTCACCGAAGATATTATAATTGAAGGCATTGAGGTTTTCCGAGACGTCGGGATTGGCATTCTCGCGGAACAGAATGCGGAAGGATTTTTCGGTCATACCCAAAGAGCCCTTACCGTTCAGTGCAATCTCCACCCAAGAGGAAAACTCGCAGGCATCGCCTGTCATGTATTCCAGATACGCTTGAATTCTTTCGTGTCCGTCATGGAAATTCATATAGATATTCTTGCCTTCCGGATTGGTGCTGATAAAGTCCTCGGGCTGTACGGCAAGGCAAAATACGTCCAGCTTTTGTGCGGGAAGATCCTTGCCCACAAAGTAGGTCTGTGTCGTTACGGGCGTGACGTCCTTGCCGTTGGTGGCATAGGCGCGCACCGTCCATGCGCCTACCTGAGCGATGACGTTGGGCGAATAGGTGTTGCCCATGGCAAGCACGGCATTCTGCGTCAGCTCGCCCCAAGCCATTTGGCTGGTATCGGTCATCTCAATGGGCTGCTCATATTTGGTGGCAATGGTGGTGCGAGGGTCTGCTCCGTTGATGGTGTAATACACGGTATAGCCCTCGGGGGCTTGCATGGAAAGTGCAAATTCTTCACTGTAAAATCCGCTTGTATGCGAGAAAACGACCTCTTTGCAAAGTGAGTTTACCTTGGTGTTGACGTCGCCCTGACTGGTCTGCGGACGGATCTGCCCCAAAAGCGCAAAGGATGCCTTGGTCAGATCCACGGTATCAAAGGGCGCAAAGGGCGAATCCGCATCACGGCGGATCAGGTCATCCTTGGAGGCACCATCCAGATAATGGCGTGCGTCCAGGCTGTCCAGCACGTGGGTGGAAACGTAATCCAGCACACCGCCCTGCCCCCTCAAGGGCTGATCCGGCTGCAGAAGCGTGCCCACGGGTGCAATTGCTATGCGCAGTGTGTCACCGCCCAGCATCATACCCACGCGCAGCGCATCAAAGTTCTCAGTTTGCAGCGCAAGCGAGGTCAGCTGCGTGCCGGTCTTTTTGCCCAGCACAAGGTAATAGCCGCCTGCGGGGATCTCTGCTCCAAAGGGCAGTGGGTATTCCCTGTAGACGTAGTCACTACCGCAAACAAAGATGGAAAGACCCTGCAGGGGCAGCGCGACCTTGCCGGTATTGTAAAAGCACACGTAGCTTCTCTCAACGGGCGCGCTTTTGGAGGTAGCACCCGCGTAGACCGAGGAGATCAGCAGCTTGCTATAGTCAGCCTGCGCGTCAAGATCATCCGCAGTGGGATAATCCTCGTCGGGCTCGGGCTCGGTTTCGGGCTGTGACTCGGTGGGAGCCTCGGTGGGAAGCTCGGTGGGTGCATCGGTCAGCTGTCCCGTGGTCTGCTCAGGCAGCGACTCCCCCGTACATGCGCCAAGCAGCATGCAAAGTGCAAGAAAGGTGCACAGCATACAATATATGCGTTTGTTTCGGATCGGTTTCATATCGGTCCTCCGGTATGTTTTATAAGTGCCAGACAAAGCTGTCCGGCGTTTGGTTCAGATCGGGGCTCGGCAGGCTTTGCGCCAGTGCCTCAAGGGCAGGTCTTGCCTTTGCGATGGCTTGCCAATAAGCCTTGTCCAGATAGAAAAGTCCGCTCATCAAAAACAGCTCACGTAAGCCGCAGCGAATCTCCAATTCCAGCTTGCGTACAAGGTTCTCGGGGCGCAGCGCATTCTCGGGGTATACGGTGGATTCGCTCATGGCGTTCTGCACGCTGCCAATGGCACACAGGTGACGTTGAATCGAGGTGCGAATGGCACGCTCTGCCACCTCGCTCTCAAAGCTGGCATCCTCAAAATGCCCTTCTCCCACGCGGAACAGCGCATTTGGAAAGCGAGATTTGATGCGCGCGATATCCACGCCGTGCCTTTGGTCACCGTTGTGCATGACCATAATGCCGGGTGTCATGCCGTCGGGGACGGTCTGCTCGATAAAGCGCAGCACGTGATCGCATTGCACGTCACTCCAAGCCTGCCAGAGCGCGTCACCCTCGGTGGCAGTCGCCAATATCTCGGCACCGCTCATGCCACTGTATTGCGGATATTTTTGATAAAACGATTGCATGCACCGCGGGCAAAAGCAGCCCTGCAGCGAAGGTCCCCAAGGGCCAACGCGCAGATCGTCATCATAAAACAGCTTAGTAAAGCCCAGCTCTTGCAAGGTTTTGGCAACCTCGCGGCTTTCCTTGATCATCTGCTCCTGATTGATGCAGGCTGCCAGTGCCACGGGCTGCCCGTGGGCATTGACGCGGTTTTGCCAGCTTTTCGGCAGTTCGGGGTCTTGCCCGTCACCCAGCAAAGCGCCCGAGCCGTGTCCGACAGGTACGGTCAGTGCCTGCACTTCAAAGCCATGCTGCTCAAGCAGCACCTTGGCATCTGCAATCTCCTGCCAAGAAGCAAGCCAAGTGCCATAGGTATAGCAATCCAGCCAAATTGTGCGCACGCCCACAGCCTTGAGCATTTCAATGCGCTTGGCTGCATCGGGTGTGTGCAAAATCTCACCGGGTGCAAAATCGTAGTGAAAACGAAGCGTACTCATATCTGCTCCTTTACAACGCGCAAAGCGTCAGGCATTTTTCCGCACGTGCTGTGCAGCTCGGTGCCTCTTTCGGTCAGCTCGCCAAGCGCTGCGATCAGCTCTTGGCTGACGCGCTCTCCCGGTACGACAAGCGGAATGCCGGGCGGATAAGCCCACACGTATTCGGCTGCTACGTGTCCTTGTGCGCATGAAACCGGCACGCAGGTCTGCGACAGATCTGCCGCCTGCCACGGCGCATACACGCAATAAAGCTGCGGCACGGGGATATGATGGCTTTGCCGTGCAAAACAAATGCGTGCGTCGATTTTGTCAAGCGCATCCGCAAGGCGCGCAAAGCCTTGATCGGTATCGGCAAGTGAGGTCATGGCAATGACGTAGTCACATGCCGCCATTTCAACCTCAATGCGGTAGTCTTCTCTTAGCAGCTGCGCAAGCGCATGCCCACTGATATTGGTGCCGCGCGTGCCGATGACCAGCTTACCGGGATCATATGCCCATATACATGCGGGCAGCTCTGTATGAAAATACAGTTTCAGATGCTGCAAGTGTGCCAAGCGCTGCGCAAAGGTGGCAATACGGTGCGACCACTGTGCCGTCAGCTCTTCTCCCCGCTCTTGCATCAGTCGGATGCAACGGGCAGCCTGCTCCATCAGAATATAGGAGGGGCTGGAGGTTTCAAATACGGCAAGCTGCGCTGCAAATGCAGCAGGGTCGGGGCAGGTCTTGCCAATCAGTGCAAGTGCCGTTTGCGTGGGTGCGGGCAGTGTTTTGTGCAAGGAGCAAATGGCAACGTCCGCACCGCAGGTAATCGGGTGCGCGGCAAAATCGCCTTGTCCCAGATGTGCACCGTGTGCCGCATCCACCAAAAGTGCCGCTCCGCGCGCATGTACGACACGGGCAATGCCCGCAACATCGCTGATCACGCCCTCATAGGTGGGGCTTGTCAGAATCACAAGTCGCGCATCCGGTGCCTCTGCCAGTGCGCCATCCACCTGGGCGGGTGTGATGCTGCCGCAAATGCCGCTTGCACGATCGGTTTGGGGGTAAATATAGGTCGGATGCAAACGGCAAAGCTCAATGCCGTTGTACACCGATTTGTGGCAGTTGCGCGCCACGATCACGGGGCGATCATGCCCTGCCAAGGCGCGAATGGCGGCAAGAATGCCGCAGGTGGAGCCACCCACCAGAATATGTGCTGCTGCAGCGCCCCACAATTTTGCTGCGCGCGTGCATTCTTCAAGGATCACACCGCTCATGTCGTGCAAATTATCACTGCCCGAAATCTCGGTAATATCGCGGTCGTAAGGAAACTCCTTACCAAGCAGATCCGTATTTCGCTTGTGCCCCGGCATGTGGAAGGGATAGCGATCCAAGCCATCCAGCATCTCTGAAATCTTATTATGATCCACTGCTGCCTCCTTTCGGCTTGACCGATTCGTAAAATTCCAACGAATCAAAGCCGCGACCCAAGTGGTTGAGCAGATAGGTTTGCGCGGTGCGTGCAAACTCGGTCACATCCTCAGGATCTGCCAATTCAAAGGAGAAAACACGCTCGGGAGCGGCATGCAGCACGTAGCGCACCGCGGCAGTCACCGCAGGCGTCATGGCACACAGCACACTCTTTTCGCGGTCTCCGTCCGCGTCCGCGCCCACCATGGGGGTACGAATGGCTCTGGACTGCCTGGAAAGGCAATCTGCGCAAAGCAATCTGCCGTTCATCACGTCCAGATAATTCAGTCGCTCATCAATACTGCCGCAGCGACAGCACGCGTCCAGCTCGGGCAGATATCCCGAAATGGCAGCGGCACGCAGCTCAAACACGCCCTTGACCAAGGCTTGCGGCTTTTTATCGCGACCGATCAGGTAAAGCGAATTGAGCAGCATGCGCAAAAGCTCCTCGGCAGGCTCATCGCGATCCGAAAGCTCGTTTGCCACGTCGCAAAGATATACGCCAAGGCTCATGCGCACAATATCCGCAGAAAGCTCGTAAAAGGCATTGAGCACGCTTCCCTGCCGCAGCCAATAGAAGTCGCCCTTGCGGTACAGCTCAAAATTTCCGTAGGTAAACAGCTGGGAGCACGCCATTGCGGGATTTTTGAGCGACTTGCCGCCCTTGACCATGACCGAAATCCTGCCGTGCTCGGCAGTCAGAATTTGCAAAAGCTTATCATGGTCACCCGTGTTGACCACGCGCGTGACCAATCCGTCCGTGCTCATCTGCATCGTCGTGCTCTCCTTTCTGTCAGATTGAAAAAATCGGATTATTCCGGCTTATAGCCGAAGTTGGAAACCGCTGCCGCGCTCTCGCGCCAGTTTTCCTTGACCTTGACCCACAGATTCAGATAAACCTTGGTGCCAAGCAGTGCCTCCAGATCCTCCCTTGCATAGGTGCTGACTCTCTTGAGCTCTTCACCGTTTTTGCCGATGATAATGCCCTTATGAGACGCCTTTTCGCAATAAATGGTGGCATAGATGCTGACCAGCGTGCGCGCATCCTCAAATTTATCAATTACCACCGCAATACCGTGCGGCACCTCCTTGTTGAGCGTGCGCAACAGCTTTTCACGAATCAGCTCGGCAGCAACCTGACGCTCGGGCTGATCGGTGGCAATGTCTTCGGGAAAATACCACGGGGATTCGGACAAAAAGGGCTTGCATTCGTCAAGCACCTCCTTGACACCCTTGCCGTTCTTAGCGCAGATCGGCACCACGGCAGAAAAGGCATGCTTGTCCGCATAAGCGGCAATGGTCTTTGCGATAATCTCGCGGTTATACATATCAATCTTATTAAGCGCCAGCACGCAAGGCACGCCGCTCTTTTTGAGGTAGGCGATAATGTCCTCCTCCACGCGGGTCAGCTCCTTGCCCGTGTCCACTACCATGATCACGGCATCTGCTTCATACATGGTGCTGTTGGCTTCCTTGACCATAAAATCGCCCAGCTGATTTTGCGGGCGGTGGATGCCGGGGGTGTCAATAAACACATACTGATCCTCGCCCACCGTGTGAATGCCCGTGATACGGTTACGTGTGGTTTGGGGCTTGGAGGAAACGATTGCCACCTTTTCGCCCAGAATTGCGTTGAGCAACGTGGACTTACCCACGTTGGGTCTGCCCACGATTGCGATAAATCCTGTTTTTCTCATATTAGTCTCCATTATGTTCTTGCTTGTAGCGATTTTGCTCAATAAATGCCTGCACGTCGTCACGGAACAGGTCGACCGATTCCCCTGAGATCAGGCTGTACACGCGAATAGTCTCTGGCGGATTGAGTGTGCCGTAGCCGCCCACAATGACGTAAAAGGGCTCGTCCTTGACCTGCAGATTCCAGCTGACGTAGCCATCCTCGTCGTTGACGGCTTCGCTTTTGCCAAAGGCGCGAAAATCCTTCCAGCCGGCCTGCGCGCCCTTATCGGCAATTGCCAGCAGTGCGGAAAGCGACATGTAGCTCTCCTCCTCTTCCGCTTGCTCGGCTGCCTGCACCCACTCCGAGATCTGCCAGATGCTCACAGGTCCCAGAAAGACCAAGAATAATCCAAGGCAGACAAGGAAGGTGATCAGCCTTACGTGCGAGGTAAAAAAGGTTTCGGTTTTGCCCGCGGTCTGTTCCTCGGGGGGCAGCTGCTCGCTCTCGCGCTTCTTTTTATAGGGATTTTGCTTTTTATAGGGGTTTTCCCTCTTTTCAGGCTCAAAATCGCCGTTCATGCCTTTACCTCCAATCCAAGCATCTTCATGATCTCGGATTGTCTGTGTCTCATATCAAGGTCATCCTGCTCACTTCTCTCATGGTCGTAGCCAAGCAGGTGCAGCATGGAATGCACGCAAAGGAATGCCACCTCGCGCTCATAGGAGTGACCGTACTCCTCTGCCTGCGCCTGCGCCTTTTCCAGGGAAATGACAATATCGCCAAGGTTGTTGCGGATCTCGTCCAGCACCGGCTCGTCCGCCTCACCCTCGTAATCGAAAAGCGGGAAAGAAAGCACGTCGGTCTCGCGATCGCTCTCTCTGAACTTGCGGTTGAGAGAGCGAATGCCTGCGTTATCGGTAAAGGTCAGCGAGACCTCGCAGCCGTTGCAGAACTGCTCGTAATCCAGTGTGGCTTCAATGGCACGGCGAAGCAGGATCTTGAGGCTGTAAGTAATGGGCAGGATATCCTGCTCGTTTTCAAAGTAGATCTTCAAAAGCATTTTGCGTCTCATTTGTGTGCGTCCTCTCTTTTGCTGATGTGAAATTTCTTATCCTTGGTGCGCGATTCCTGTCTTTCTCGCTCGTACTTTTCGTAGGCAAGAATGATTTTTTGTACAAGGCGGTGACGAACAACGTCCTTTTCGGTAAAGCGATGCAGCGCAATATCCTCAATGCCGTCCAGAATCTTGACGGCTGCTGCCAGACCTGATTTCTGACCCGTGGGCAGGTCGGTCTGGGTCAGGTCACCCGTGACCACCATTTTGGAACGGAAGCCAAGGCGGGTCAAAAACATTTTCATCTGCTCGGGCGTTGCGTTCTGCGCCTCGTCCAGAATGATAAACGAATCATCCAGCGTGCGTCCGCGCATATACGCCAGCGGTGCTACCTCGATAATGCCCTTTTCCACCTGACGCTGGTAATTTTCGGGGCCAAGCATTTCAAAAAGTGCGTCGTACAAGGGGCGCAGATAGGGGTCGATCTTGCTTTGCAGATCGCCCGGCAAAAAGCCAAGCTTTTCTCCCGCTTCAATGGCAGGGCGCGTCAGAATGATGCGCGAGACCTGTCGCTCACGCAGCGCCTTGACTGCCATGGCAACCGCTAAGAAGGTTTTACCCGTACCCGCAGGACCTACGCCTAAAATGACCGTATTCTTGCGAATGGCATCCACGTATTGCTTTTGCCCCACGGTCTTTGCCTTGATGGGCTTGCCCTTGGTGGTCACGCAGATGCAATCGTCGCCAAGCTCGGCAAGCTCGCGGCTCTTGCCGCTATCCACCATATCTATGACGTAGCGCACGCTTTGCTCGGAAAGCTGGCTGTATTTGATCATGTTGGCTAAATATTCGATCACGGCAGCGCCCTTGTTGACCTGCTCGCGATCCTCGCCAACGACCATAATGCAATCTCCGCCGTCGTCCGCTGCGCGGTTGCGCACCTGCACGCCAAACGTTTGCTCCACGGCTCTTGCGTTGACGTCATAGCTGCCGAAAATGGCAGAGGTTTCCTCGGACGAGGCTACCTTGATAATTCTCTGTTCCATAGGTTCATCCTTTATTTCTGATTTTTCAGATCCAATTCAAATTCCTGCGTTTGCGCCACGTCTGCTATGCAGGTCACGGTGGCATACAGCGTCACGCCATCCTTGCCGATCTTGGTGCGAATGCGCTTGTCAAGCAGCTCTCCGTCCTGTAGGGCTTGCGTGATCTGCTCGGATAGCTGTCTGTGTGCCAGTACCAGTGCAGCCTCGGGAGTGCGTGTTGCGACCTCGGTCTTGTAGGGCAGATAGCGCTCGGTATGCAAATAGAGCGGAAGCTCCACGTCAGCCAAAGGGCTAAAGTTATCCACTATATCTATTTTATCACAAACCCCACCCCAATTTCCAGTACTTTGGAAAACTTTTATGGGAAAAGAGAAAAAAATTAACGATTTTTTCTCTAAAACCTCGCCCGTGTACACCTTTTTTTCATACTGATAGGGCACGTGCACCTCAAACTCCTGCACGGTGCGCACCATCACCTTACCCGCAGCCCTTGTAAAACGGAAGCCGAGCGTCTGACTGTCGTATACACCCGCGATCAGAATTTCCCCTTTTTTGACCTGCTGCCCCGCGCTGACCAGCACGTTTCCGCGGTACAGCTCCACCGCCACCACCTCACCGCTGCGGGATGCCACCACGTGAGCGGGGCGCAGCTCGGTTGCGGGTGCGGGCAGTCGTTGCTCAATCAGCTCCACGTAGGCAACCGTGCCCTTGACGTTGACAGACAGCCATGCAATGCGGTCACTTGCCAGCATGACGCGGGTCTCGAGCTTGTCGGTATCCAACGTCGGGATAAAGCTGCCCGGTGCAAAGCCCTGACGGGCAAGCATCTCCTTTACCTCAGAGGCACTGAGCGTCTGATTGCCTGTGACGCGGATATCAAAGACAAAGCACTCGGAGGCGGCAATGATGCACAGTGCACAAAGAATGCCCGCTATCAAGCCGGGGCGGTGCGAAAGGCGATACAGCTGCCATGGCAAGCCGCCTTGCTTTTGCACGGTATACCCGATTGCGGCAGCCTTGAGCAACACACGCAGTTTTCTTGCTTGTCTGCTCCGAAGGCATAGTCGCAGATGCTGTGCGTCGCTGCCACCGTCCAAGTATGAAATGCCGTGGTACATACACAGATTGAGCACGACCTCGGCATACTTGCCCTCGAAGCACAGCACCGTATAGCCTAACACAAAATACGAAGGATTCATGCGCTCTCCTCCTCAAAAGCAACCGAGCGAATGCTGCCGCTGATGCCAAGCGCACCCGAGAGAAACGAGCTGCACCACAGCCGCTCACCGCACACGCGCAGTCTGGTACTGCCAAGATCCAACAGCATCTCACGCTCACTGTACAGCAAGATCTTGCGGCAGCCCTGGAGCAGCAGGCGGTTTTGCCCTCGGATCTCTATGCGGATGCCGCTCAGGATATCGGGCGAGATATCAAATTTGCGCTCCAGCCATTCCGATGCACGTATTCTTTGCGTATGCTTGCGTCTTTGCATATTTTCCTCCGCTCATGCTATATTGTAACAGATACGCTTTATTATATGAATGCTTTGGAGGGTGTATGAACAAGCAAACGCGCCGTGTGCGCATATCCGGAAGGCTGGGATTTTCACTGCTGGGCGGAGCATCGATTTTACTGCTGCTTTTGTTTGCGGACAGTGCCACGGCTGCCGTGCAAAGCGGACTGCAGCTGTGCTGCAAGACCGTGATCCCTGCGCTGTTTCCCTTTATGGTGGCATCCGAAATTCTGGTGGAGTGCGGTGGTGCTGCTGCCATCGGAAGGCTGCTCTCCAAGCCCATGCAAGTACTGCTGGGCGTGCCCGGAGCGGCTGCATGCCCCGTGGTGCTGGGGGCGATTTGCGGCTTTCCCACCGGAGCGCGCGCCATGGCAGGCTTGTATGACAAGGGCGCTTTGAACGCGCGGCAGTGCACAAGGCTGCTCACCTTTATCAATCTGCCAAGCTCGGCTTACCTGATCAGTGCCGTGGGCGTGACACTGCTTGGCAGCCGTCGCACGGGGCTTTTGCTCTGGCTGGTCTCGCTGATCTGTGCTGCACTGACAGCGCTTGTCACGCGCCTGCTTTTGCCGGATGATACCAAGGGCGAGCCACTCGCACAGCAGCCTGTGCGCATCAGCGCAGGCGTGTTTACGGGGGCAGTGACCGCAGCAGCGCAAAATATGCTTTTCGTGTGCGCCTACGTGCTGTTTTTCTCCGCCGTGCTGGGTGCTTTGCAAAGCGCGTGCGCGCGCCTTTCCCTCTCCCCCACCATCAACGCACTCTTGTACGGGCTTGTGGAGATGTCGGGCGGTGTGGCGCTTGCCGCGCGCATTCCGAATGCCCAAATCGCTGTTGCTGCGTGTGCCGCGCTTTGCTGCTGGTCGGGCATCTCGGTCATGTGCCAGATCATCACAGTCTGCCGCGGCAGAGGCATTTCCTTTGTCCCTTACGTGCTGGCAAAGCTTGCGCAGGGCGCGCTGGCGGCTGTGCTGAGTGTACTTGCCATGCGCTACCTCTTCCCACTCCTGCCGCCCGAGGACACGCACGCATGGCTTTTTTTGCCAACTGCCACCACGCAAATGCTGAGCCACGCCATCAACCTCGCCTTCCTTTGCAGCTGCTCAGTGTTGATGGCGACCAAACCCATGCACCGCAAAAGGACTGCCGACATATATTGACAATGGGGCTTACGTGCCCCTGAAAGGCGGTCACCAAATGAAACGTTCATCTCAGATTCAACAGCAAAACAGCAAGGTCCTTGGTGGGTATTCGGTTGCGGTGATCGGCTCTGCCACGTATGCTGCACTGGCGCGTGATGCCCTGCACGGGGCAAGCGTGCGTGCAGAGGTGGTCAAAGTAAGCGCCTTGCGTGCGCACGGCGGCTGCGCTTACGGAGTCAGATTTTTGTCTGCGCAGACGGCAAACGTGGCATACGTGCTGGAGCACGCGGGCATTGCGGTGCGCGAATATCGCGTTGAATAAATCATGAGTACACCGATCTATCTGGATCACGCCGCCACCTCGTGGCCCAAGCCCGCAAGCGTGCAACGCGCGGTATATGAGTGCATGTGCCATGCAGGCGGCAATCCCGGACACGGCTCGCACGCGCTCTCGGATGCGGCGGCGCAGATCGTATTTGATTGCAGGTGCGCCTTAGCCCAAGCCTTTGGTGCGCGCCCCGAGCGTGTGATTTTTACCGGTAGCACCACGCACGCGCTCAATCTTGCCATTCACGGGGCGCTGAAAAAGGGTGACCACGTGCTTTGCTCGGATATGGAGCACAACGCGGTATATCGTCCTTTGTATGCGCTGCAAAAGCGTGGTGAGATCGAGTTTGACACCATCCTCTCCCCTGCCGCGGATCCGCACGTTGGAGCGGCACGCATTATCACGGATGCAGCAGCCAAGAAAAAGCCCAATACGCGCATGCTGGTCTGCTCGCACGTGTCCAACATCGTCTCGTCGGTCATGCCGCTCTCGGCACTGGGCGCATTTTGCAAGCGGCACGGCATGCTGTTTTGCGTGGATGCTGCGCAATCTGCGGGGCACCTGCCCATACACGTCAAGGATATGCAGATCGATATGCTTTGCCTGCCCGCTCACAAGGGGCTTTACGGCTTGCAGGGCTGCGGTGCTTTGATTCTGGGCGAGAGCGTGGAGCTGACACCGCTCATAGAGGGTGGAAACGGGGTGCTCTCGCTCTCGGGCGAGATGCCCGAGCTGCCGCCCGAGAGATACGAAGCCGGCACACTGCCCACGCCTGCCATTGCAGGACTTTTGGCAGGGATCGGTGAGGTCAACGCGCGCGGCATTTCCACCATTGCTGCCAAGGACAGACACCTTTATGACCGTGCGCGGGATATGCTTGCCCGATTTGAAGGAGTAAGAGTGCTTGCCCCGCACTGCCGTGGCTCGGTGCTGCTCTTTTATCACGATCGCATGCCATCGGATGCGCTTGGTGCAGAGCTGAATCGTCACGGCATTTGCGTGCGCGCGGGCTTTCACTGCGCGGCACTCGGACACCGCACGCTGGGCACACCCGATGCGGGTGCTGTGCGCATCAGCTTTGGTATGGACACGTGCCCTTCCGATCTGGACGCGCTGTATGGTGCGCTCAAGGATATTTTGCTGTAAAAAAGAAAAGCGGCACCGCAATCACGATGCCGCTTGTTTTATATGATGTTTTTTTCTTTCAGATACCCGTCCAGCACGTCGGCTGCAAGCGCAACAAGCTGCGGACAGGGGCGCTTTGCGTAATACTCTGCCGTTCTTTGCTCGGGGTCACCGCCCTGCGTGGTTTGAACACCTGCAAGCAGCTCGCGGCAGACAATCGATCCTCCCGATTTTGCCTTGAATCGCTCGGCAAGCTCGCGGATATCCGCATATACGCGCTTCTTGCTCTCCATATCACCGGGCTCAGAGTAGCCGCAGACAATGTCATACACCATGAACATGCCGCTGACCGCTCCGCAGACCTCGCGCATTCTGCCCATACCGCCGCCAAAGCCGCTTGACAGCTTGGCTGCCACGGTGCGATCAAGCCCCGTAAGATCCTCAAATGCCAGCACCACCGCCTGCGCACAGGTGTATCCCTGCATGAATAATTGCTTGGCAAGCTCTCCTCTGTTTCCCATATCGCTCCTCCAACGTAAAAGCAAATAACTAAAAATCCCGAACGCGATTGCGTCCGGGATTTTGGAGCTGGTAATCAGAATCGAACTGATGACCTCGTCATTACCAATGACGTGCTCTACCGACTGAGCCATACCAGCATTGTGCCGTCTGTTGACGACTTTGATATTATAACAAATCATTTTCCATTTGTCAATACCTTTTTTCGTTTTTTTTCGAAAATTTCAAAAAACTTTTTCACAGTATCATATATCGCAAAGAATGCGTCACCGCTTCTCTTCCCTTTGGCACACTGTAACGCAGTGGGCAGTTCTCTGTGCACTAGGAATTTGCTTGAATTTGTTGTATCGCGCATCATGCCCGGTAGGGACCGGCGTCCTCGACGGTCCGCTGCTAAAGAGGTTTATGATCGCATCGCCCGAACGCTGATCCGCTCTGATCGCGTGCGGGAGCATAATATGCTCCCCTACACAAAGTTACTTTGGCAAAGCCTCCCCCCTTGTGTCATCCTGAGCGAGAAAACATCCCGGTGCGGATGTTTTCGAGTCGAACTTTCAAAAATCTGCAAAAAATTGCTGATTTTTGAAAGTCAAAGTGCAAGGATTGCGCTTTGAGGATCCAGTAAACGGTTTACAACACGCGAAAAAAGCCTCCCTCCGGGAGGGAGGTGGCATTTTGCAAATTGATGGCATAGGGGTGTTTCGGTCTGCAAAATGACGGTAGGAGATTGCGGGCAAATGAGTTCGGTTGAGTACTCGGGGCAATGCGCTCCGCCCTTGTTACTCCCGCAGGCTCCCCCCCTTTAGCTGCACGCTCGCGTCGCATGCTCGTCATGCGTCGCTCGATACACTCGCTCCTTTGCCGCGCTGCTTTGGCTCGACCGTTCGTCACAAACGATAATCAATCGTTTGTTCCTCTCTAA
>SVQP01000004.1 GCA_015065285.1 Oscillospiraceae bacterium
ACTGAGCTACCGGGCCAAATGGTGGGAACAATAGGGCTCGAACCTATGACCCTCTGCTTGTAAGGCAGATGCTCTCCCAGCTGAGCTATGCTCCCATTTAGCCGTCGTCTTGCGGCGACTTGTATATTATAGCACGGGGGTTTTGGTTTGTCAAGCCTTTTTTTCAATTTTTTTTCGATTTTTTTAAAATGTCGGAAAACAGCAAAAAGCGGCAATTTTACTTGCCGCTTTTTGTGTTTTTTAGCCAAACATCTTGTCCACGTCACTCTGTCCAAAGTAATATTTCTTGTCACAGAAGCGGCAGCAGACCTCAAGCTGCTCCCCTTTTCCTTCTGCCTTCTGCTCGCAAAGCAGCTTTTCCATCTCATCGCGGCCCAGCGTGATCAGCGCTTTTTCCACGCGCTCGCGCGAGCAGTTGCAGCGGTATTCCACCTCCAGCTCGTCAAAGACGTCGTATGCAATGCCGCAAAGAGCAATATCCGCAATCTCCTTGTTGGAAAGTCCGCGATCAAAGAGCGAGGACACGTTGGAAAGCGCGCTGATATTCTTCTCCAGCGCCTCCACGGTTGCATTGTCCGCAAAAGGCAGCAGCTGGATCAGCACACCGCCTGCCGCACGACAAGACCAATCCGTATCCACCAGCACGCCCAGCGCGCAAACGGTGGGAATTTGCTCACTTTGTGCAAAATAGGTTGCTACGTCCTCGGCAATCTCTCCGCTGACCAGCTCAATAGAGCCGTTGGTGGGCTGCTCACCGCCCATATCCTTGATCATGGTCAAAAGTCCCTTGCCCACGGCACCGCCAACGTCCAGCTTGCCATTGGATTTGAGCGGCAGATCCACACCGGGATTCTGAATATTGCCGCGCACGTTGCCATAGTAATCGCTGACCGCCAGCACTCTGCCCGCAGGCCCGTCTCCGCCCAGCATGAGCGTGACCGAATCCTCCTTCTCACCCATCATGCAGCCAATGACCGAGGTCACGGTCAAAAGTCTGCCAAGCGTTGCGGTTGCTAAAGGTGTGGTATGATGATAAGAGATTGCCTGATTGACGATCTCCCTTGAATTGATCACGTGAATACGCGCGCTGCCATCTGCAGTCATAGCGCGCAAAATGCTTGATGCCATTGGTAATTCTCCTTTATTTGATAGCCCTTGCGGCAAAATACCACCGCTCCGTGTTCTCTTCGGCAGGGGCAAAATCATACCCTGCCCAAACGCCTAAAAATTCCATATTCGCGCGTGCAAGCGCCTCTTTGATCTCCTCTAAGGAATAGCAGCGCTCGGTTTGCACCTCGTCCGAGCGGACAAACGTTCCGTCCGCATTCTGCTCAAACAGCGACAGATAAAAGCGACACAGCTGCGTTTCGGGGTCGTAGGCGTTCTGCCAACCGCAATAGATCTCGCTCTTGTTGCCATCCTCGTTCACAAGCTCGTCCTCTAAAATATACGCATTGTCGCCATACACTGTGCGAAAGCGGTACGGTGTATTCATATCGAATAAAAACAACCCGTTTGGATCCAGATAATTATGCACGCAGGCAAAGCATGCGTCCAGATCCCCTTCCCCAATCAGATAATTCAGACTGTCCAGACAGCACGTCACCGCTCCGACCGTACCATACAGTTCAAAGCGGCGCATATCCTGTAATATAAACAAAGGGGGCTTTTCGATCTGCTCTTCAAGTGCCGCGCGCATCATTGCCTCGCTCAGCATATCCTCACTGCCGTCCGCGCCGATCATATCGTAGCCGCGACGCGCCAGCTCCAGCGTCATGCTGCCCGTGCCGCATGCCAGATCCAGCACAAGCTCGGGACGCACGGGCAGATAGCGATCAAAGCACGCCTCAAAAAAATCTGCCCATGCACCGTAATCCAGCTCGGCATTCAAACGGTCGTACACGCGCGCAATCGCGTTGTAGCCATCATAAGCCGTCATATAAATTTCTCCGTTTTTCGTTCTTCTCAATGTCGTCCAGCACCTTCAGATATCCCTCGCTGCTGTACTTCAAGCAGCGATTGACACGGCTGATGGTGGCAGTGCTCAGACCGGTCGTGGACGCAATTTCGTTGTAAATATGCCCGTCACGCAGCATTTTGGCTGCCTGCATACGACGGGACATTTCCTGCAGCTCGGCAGGGGTGCAAAGATCGGCAAAGAAATCATAGCAGTCTTCCACAGTCTCCAAAGTCAATATGCCCTTGAATAAATAGGTCAGCTTTTCATCCTTAGTGATGTTGTTCATGCTATCCTCCATAATCAAACTTTGCAAAAATACGATCATAATGTACAAAAACTTTATCATGTACTTAAAAATATTATAACATTTCCCAAAGGCAATGTAAAGGGCATTTTGAAAAATTCACAATTTTTTTGTTGGAATTTTTATGTAACAAACCATTGATATGCGTCAATTTATTATTGACTTTGGCGTCGGAATATAGTATAATATATCCAATATCATCACATTTTGGAGTGTTTTATGGAAATCAAGGTTGGAAAAAAGATCAAATTGCTCAGAAAAAAGAACGACGTTACGCAAGATAAGCTGGCTGCATATCTTGGCGTGACTCCGCAGGCGGTTTCCCGTTGGGAGAGTGAGACCTGCTACCCCGATATTGAATCTCTTCCCGCCATTGCCGACTTTTTCGGTGTGAGTATGGACGAGCTGATGTGCTACGATTCTCTGCAAAAGGAACAGAAGGTAGCCGAATATCTGGCGCAGGTTGAGGTGCTTTACGACCGCGACGAGCTTGCCGAGGCGCTTGCACTTTTGCGCGAGGCAATTGCGGAAATTCCCTCCTCCTTTGAGCTGCAGCTGGAGCTGGCAACCACGCTTTCCGCCATCAATGCGGACGGCAAGCCCAGACGTGCCGACATGCAGGAGGCAGTTTCGCTTTGCAGTCACATTCTGGAGGACTGCACCGACGATTTGCTCCGCGACCGCACCAAGAAAACACTCTGCGACATTTATTCCCACCAGCTGGGTGACGACGAACGCGCACAGGAGATTGCAAACAAGCTGCACAGCATGAGCTACTCCCGCGAGATCGTCAAGGCAACCGTGCTGACCGGTGAGGTCGCCTTCAATCAAGCGCAGGAAAACCTGATTCTGTTTGCTGATAACATGTGGTGGCACATGTACAACATTGCATGCGTGCCGGACATTTCCGGAAACCACTACAGCACCGATGAAAAGATTGCCATTTTGCAAAAGGCAGTGGATCTTTTCTTGCTGCTCTTTGGCGAGACCGACCTGCTTTACTATCACGACAGACTTGCCAACTCCTACCGTCAGCTGGCAATGTTTTATCTGATGAAGGGCGACAAGCAGAGCGCGCTTGCATGCGCTGAGAAGATGGCGGATCACGCCATCGCCTACGACACCCGTCCCGAAAGCGCAACCTACACCTCCCTGCCCATCAACTGCGTGCAGTACGAAAAGGAGGCAGAGGGCTCTACCAAGTGTGCAAAGCTGCTGGCAGGCAGATTCGGCAGCCGCATCTGGGCGCCTATCCGCGATACCGAACAGTTCCGCGCCATCGTTGCCCGCATGAGCGAGTTTGCATAAATAAACAAAGAAAAGCGACCTGCAATGGGTGTTGTCCTTATCGGAGAAATTTTATAAGGGGTATGGGCATAGTTAAACAAATGCAAAACTTGCAATAAAAACAGAAGAGAGAGTAACGCGGTTACAAAATTCCGTGAAGCTCTCTCTTTTTTTCTGCTTTTTTAGTGATATTCTTTGCTTTCGCAAAGAGTGATATTATTGCTAGCGCAATAGTGATATTGAAGCCTTACGGCTTCAGTGGTATTCTATTCGCCTTTCAAACTCGCGAAGCGAATATCACTTGGACGAAGTCCAAATATCACTGCGTAGCAATATCACTCGCCGAGAGGCGAATAGAACTGGCGTGATACTCCGATAAGAGTATCACGCCAAAGCAGGTCGCTTTTTTTAGTCTTGGTCAATCGGCTTTCCCTTGATCAGCACCTGCGCGCGTCCGGACGCGGACACCACCAAAAGTGCCTGAGTATCGCCTACGCGGAACATCTCGCGGCGGGCAAGACCAAAGAACAGAAATTTGCTTTTGAGTGCAAAGGATTCCCCGTCAATGATCACGTTTATCTTGCCAATCAAAGGCTTGCAGGTATATTCCACGGTGTGGGATATTTCATCCTCCACCACGATCCAATGCTGCTTGATCATATGTGCATCCTCTTACTTTCCGTAGTTTTCGAAATACTCGTTGGCAGCAAAGTCCTTCTTCTCGGTAAACTTTGCGCGAATATCGGCAAGGTTGCCCGTATAGATCAGGTAGCTGTATTCCAGCGGCACAAAGCTCTGCAGCTTGATTGCCTTGATGGGTGCTACGTAATTGGTCGCAGCATGGTGCGGCTCCTTGGTGCCGTTATACATGTGTCTGCCACCTACCAGCAGCTCTACGCCCGGCACGTAAAGTCCGATGCCCCAGTCGTTGTCATCGGTCCACGCGCACCAGGTCTCTGTATCGCATTTAGGCAGCGGGAAACGGTGGCGAGGCCAATCCTCGGGCCAGAAGATCAGATCGCGACGCACCGACAGCTCGTCGCCCGTCCAAGGCTGCTCCTTATCGTAGAACCAGAAATTGCCCAGATAGCTGATGGTATAGAACGCAGGCACCTCCTGACCGCGCATGGGGTGATCCCAACCGGAAAAGTCCACGAATCGGTTATCCACGCGCACCACGTCACCGTCAAAGGCATAGGTATTTTCCATGTACGAGGGGGTATACCATGCCTCGTGTCCCCAATCGCGCGGACGGCACTTGACATAAACCGATTTTTCGGTGATCTCCAGATCCACCAGCTTGCTCTTGGCATTGGTGCGGTCACCGCCCTGCACGGGGTTATAGCCCCATTTCTGCCCCATGAATTCACCGCAGACAAAGGGAGGCTGATCGGTGCCGTAATACGATTGCTGCACCAGTCTGCCCGTATCGAAATTATTGAGCAGATTTTCCAGCCCATCGGGCGCTTGCTTATCCGCAAAATAGGAAAGTCCGCCGCCCCATGCAAGCTCAATGCCCACGCGATAACGCTCGTTTTCCATGTAATAGGTATCCCCTTGGTATGCGGGGATCAGTTCGGTTTTGAATTGGTGCAGCTTGATATCCGAGCCGCCCTTGATAAAGTCCAGTCTGACGTCTACGGGCGCGCTTGCCGACTTGCCTGCCAGATATCCATCGATCAGGCAACGGAAGGTCCGGTTCTGCCCTGCCTCAAGAAAAAAATCCTCCGAGGTCTGCGCACCGTCCTGCATATAAGTCAGCGTGCCGTGCACGGCAGCATCTGCGCTGTAGATCAACGTATAGCGATTAAAGCTGTTGATTGTTTCAAATTTCATATTCATTCTCCTTTCGGATCGTTTTTTCTCTGTCTGTATTATATTATATTTTGAAAATTTTGTCAAGAAGCGTACCAAAATACCGCCTTTGTTTGTTCTTTTTGTGAATAGGGTGTAAAATCGCCGCGCAAACCTTTACAAAGTAAAGTTTATGATATATAATGTAAAAATAGTATAATGCGTAATTTTTTTATCGAGGTACTTATGGCTGGCTTTATCCAATTCGAAAAGGTAAATAAAATATACAAGACCGGTCAGGTAGAGATTGCCGCCTTGCGCGACGCTTCCTTTGAGATCGAGCAGGGTGAGATCTGCGTGATCGTGGGCGAGAGCGGTGCGGGAAAAACCACGCTGCTTAACATCCTTGGCGGCATGGACACGCTGACCAGTGGCTCTGTGCGCTTTGACGGTCAGGAGATCGGCACCTTTTCCGTAAAAAAGCTTTCGCAATACCGACGCCGCGACGTAGGCTTTGTGTTTCAGTTTTACAACCTGATCGGAAACCTGACCGCGCTTGAAAACGTGGAAATGGCTGCAAGATTGGAAAAGGATTCTCTTTCTCCCGAGCAGGTACTGCGTGAGGTGGGACTTGGCGATCGCCTGCACAACTTCCCCGCTCAGCTTTCGGGCGGTGAGCAGCAGCGCGTGGCAATCGCACGCGCCCTGGTCAAAAACCCCAAGCTCTTGCTTTGCGATGAGCCTACGGGCGCTTTGGACTACGAAACCGGAAAAACCATTCTCTCGCTTTTGCAGCGCACCTGCAAGGAGCGCGGAACCACAGCAGTGATCATCACACACAACCACGCGCTCTGCCCCATGGCAAACCGCGTCATCCGCGTCAAAAACGGATCGGTTGTGAGCTGTGAATGCAATCCCGATCCCACTCCCATCGAGCAGATCGAGTGGTAATTATCGCTTTTATTGATTTGGAGGTCTTATGAAATTCCCCTTTGGGAAGGCGGCGTGGCGCGAGATCAAGACCCATCCCGGCAGATACCTTGCTATTCTGGCAATCGTGGCACTGGGAGTTGGCTTTTACGCGGGTCTTTTCGTGATCGAGGATGCCATGCTCGACACCACACACAGCTATATAACTGAATATAATCTGTATGACTTCTCGGTGTCATCTTCCCTGGGACTTTACGAGGACGACGTCAAGGCGCTTGCCAAGCTTGACGGCATTGTAAAAGCCGAGGGTGTGATCACTGCGGACGTCATCTGTAAAGGAAATACCGGCAGCACCGAGCAGATTCTGCACTTTATGAGCATTTCAAAGTCGGTCTCCCGCCCCGAGGTGGTATACGGCCGCATGCCAAAAAGTCCGGACGAGTGCTTGGCGGACTGCGGTCGCTACTCAGAAGAGGACATTGGCAAGACCATTCGCCTGCAGGATGCGGATCCCGACGTGTTCGCATACACCGAATACACCATTGTGGGTGTTGGCAACTCGGTTGAGTTTATCAACTACCAGCGCGGCAGCACATCGCTTGGCGGTGGCTCGGTCACGGCATTCTGCTACATTCCGAAAGAGGGCTTTTCTGCCGAGTATTTCACCGCTGTTCACCTGGACGCAGACATTGATGCGGACATTTATTCGGATGAATATCGCGACGCGATCAAGCTGCTCAAGGAGCGCGTGAGCGACAAGCTGGAAGAGCTTGCCGTGCAGCGCGGCATCATCTTTATTGAGGATGCACACGCTATGATCAACGAGGGCGTGCTTGCCTATGAGGCAGGCAAGGCGGAGCTTGCAGCGGCGCGGCTGGATGCTGAAAAGCAATTTGCGGATGCCGAGGCACAAATCGCAGACGGATACGAGCAATTAGAGGCGGGCAAGGCGGAGCTTGCAGAGCTTGAAGCCAAAATGGAGCTTGCCCTGATCAAGGCGACCGATGAATTCAATGCCGCCATGGCAGAGGCAGACGCGCTGCTTGCCCGTGCGGATGAAATTGCCAACATTGTTGACTACGATAAATATCTTGAGGTGACCGACGCACTGACGCAGCTGGATGAGGCGCAAGTCACGCTGGAAAAGCTGATTAAAAAATACCCCAAAAACAAGGAATACCCCAAGCTTTTGGAGCGCGTCAAGCAAAAGAAGCTGGATATTGAAACCGATTACGCACAGCTGATCAAGGTCATGGATGAATACCATGCACTGCGCACCAAGGCACAAGAGATCCGCGATCAGGCGAAGGATTCCTTTGACAAGCTGGACCTTGCCGCCAAGGGCTTGATCGCCATGCAAAAGCTGGAGATCACCGATGCGGAGACCGACCTTGTCATTGCCGAAAAAAAGCTGAATTCCGAGCGCATTACCGCCAACCGCGAATTTTCCAAGGCGGAAAAGGAGCTGGAAGAAGCACTCGATTCCCTGAAGCTGCCCGATGATCTGCAAGCACTGACCTCCCCCAAAACATACGTGCTGACCCGCGAGCAAAACGTGGGATACGTCAGCATGGAGACAGATTCCATTATCGTTTCGGGCGTCGTGGTGGTGTTCCCCATTTTCTTTGTTCTGGTGGCAATTCTGGTCTGCTCGACCGTCATGACCCGTATGGTTGAGGACGAGCGCACCTCGCTTGGCACACTCAAGGCAATGGGATATGATCGCCCTGCCCTGATGGCAAAATACCTGATCTATGCAGGCTCTGCCTCGCTGATCGGCTCGGTGGCAGGCTTCTTTATCGGCACGTGGGGCATGCCGCGCGTGCTGTGGTTTGCCTATATGCTGATGTATGATTTTACAGACAGCCTTCTTTACGTATTCAACCCTGTACTGTTTCTTGCTTGCGTTGTCGTTGCTCTGCTTTGCTGCATGGGCACAGCTGCAGTTTGCGTGCTCAACGCAGCTTCGCAAATGCCCGCGCAGCTCATGCGTCCGCGCGTGATGGCATCGGGAAAACGAGTGCTGCTGGAGCGCATTCCCTTTATCTGGAAACCGCTTCCCTTCCTTTCCAAGGTTGCCGTGCGCAACATCTGGAGATATAAAAAGCGCCTTTTGGTCATGATCCTTGGCATTGGCGGCAGTACTGCGCTGCTGGTAACCGGATTCGGTCTTGCCGATTCGATCAAGCCCGTGGCTTCTTACCAATACGACGTGATTTCGCACTTCGATTACGAGATCACCTTTACAGAGCCGATGGATGACCAATCGACAAACGCATTTATCGAGCGCAATGCCGACAAGATCGGCTATATCATGACCATGCATCAGTCCGAGCAGGACGTGGAGAGCCAAAGCGGCAGCCGCAAGGCAACGCTGCACGTCAGCGACACGCTGGAAGGTTACATCTATCTTTCGCTTGACGGCAAGCCCGTCTCTTTCCCCGAGGCTGGACAAGCCGTGATCAATACTCGCTTAGCAGAATCCCTGCAGGTGGGCATTGGAGATGCGCTGACGCTTGGCTCGCCCGATGGCGAGATTGCGGTCACCATCAGCGGCATTTGCGATAACTACATCGGCAACGTGGCGTATATTTCTACCGAGACCTATACGGGCGCAACCGGGGCATCCCCCGAGATCAAGACCGCGCTGGTGTATGCCGCACAGCCCGAGCAGCTGGATACCACGGCAGCAGAATTGCGTGGTGACGAGGCGGTGGCTTACTTGGAAGGCAGCGCCGAGACGCGTGACTTTATCAACCGCATGATGACCAGCATGAACTACGTGGTGATCACCATTATCGTTTGTGCAGGCGCACTTGCCTATATCGTGCTCTTTAACCTGACCAACATCAACATCACCGAGCGCACAAGAGAGATTGCCACGCTGCGCGTGATCGGTCTTTACCGCGGTGAGACGCGCCGATACGTGATGACCGAAAATTACGTGCTCTCAATCATCGGTGCTCTGCTCGGAATGCCCGCAGGCGTGCTGCTGCACCGCTTTACCATGTCCAAGATCGTGCTGGATGCCATTGCATTCCCCGTGATCGTGGAATGGCAGAGCTATCTGTACGCCTTTGCACTGACCATTCTGTTCGCCTTTTTGGTAGGACTTGCATTGCGCCCCCGTATTGACCGCATTCACATGGCGGAATCCTTAAAATCCGTTGAATAATTTTGACAAGGAGATATATTATGACAAACGTAAGAGCTGACATTCCCGCAAAATACAAATGGGATATGACCAACATTTATCCCACCGAGCAGGATTTTGACGCTGATTATCAAAAGGCTGTCAAGATGGTGGAGGATTTCCCTGCTCACGCAGCTACCATGAGCCTGGGCGCCCAAGAGCTGCTTGCCATGTTCACCGATTTTACCGCTATGCTGCGCGTTGTGGAAAAGCTGTACATGTACGCACACCTTTCCTCGGATGCCGATACCACCGATAACCACTACCTTGCCATGATGGGCAAGATGCGCAACCTGTTCAACAAGCTGGGCTCGGCTGCATTCTTCGTAACCCCTTCCCTGATCCGTCTGGACAGCGACAAGGTGGCTGCATGGATGGAGGAATGCCCCGGTCTGCGCGCCTTCTCCCGTGATATTGAGCTGGCACAGCGCGAAAAGCCCCACACGCTTTCCGACGAGTGCGAGAAGCTGATGGCTGATATGCAGAGCGGCATGGGCGGCGCTGCCAACGTGCGCGCTATTTTCGCCAATGCGGATTTGCAGTTCGGCAAGATCAGAGACGAGAGCGGCAAGCTTGTTCAGCTCAACGATGCAACCTACGTAACCAAGCTGATGTCAAGCGAGCGTCGCGTGCGCCGTGCAGCATTCACCACGCTGTACAAGACCTACACCCAATACGGCAACACCTTTGCAACGCTTTACAACGCATACGTCAAGGAAAGAACCACCATGGCACGCGTCAGAGGCTACGAGAACAGCCTGACTGCATCCGTTTTCCGTGACGAGGTTACCCCCGAGATCTACAACAATCTGATCAACACGGTCAACGAGAATCTGGACGTGCTGTTTGATTACTATGCGATCAAGAAAAAGTCGCTGGGTCTTTCCAAGCTGCACCTGTATGATATCTACACCCCCCTGATTGCCGAGTGCGAGAAGGAATATTCCTTTGAAGAGGCAACCGAAGAGGTGCTTAAGACGGTCAAGATCTTTGGCAGCGAGTACCACGACACGCTGGAAAAGGGTATCAAGGAGCAGAACTGGGTAGACGTTTACCCCTCTCGCGGCAAGCGCGGCGGCGCTTACAGCTCCGGCTGCTACGATACTCAGCCCTACATGCTGCTCAACTTTGTTGGCACACTGGATAACGTTTCCACCTTTGCGCATGAAGCAGGTCACTCCATGCACTCCTATTTCTCCCGCAAGTACAACGAGCCTCAGAACTCCAGCTACACCATTTTCGTAGCCGAGGTTGCTTCCACCGTCAACGAGCTTTTGTTCTGCCACCGCAAGCTGCGCGAGAGCGACAGCCGCGAGGAAAAGCTGGCGATCCTGAATCAGATCATGGAGACCTACAAGGGCACGCTTTACAGACAGACCATGTTCGCAGAATTCGAGCGTGACGTGCACGCGATGGTTGAGGGTGGCGCTACGCTGACCAAGGATCTGCTTTGCAAGACCTATTACGATATCGTTTGCAAGTACTTTGGCCCCGGTGTGGTTTGCGACAAGGAGATTGCAAACGAGTGGATGAGAATCCCCCATTTCTACACCAATTTCTACGTTTACAAGTATGCTACCTGCATCTCTGCGGCATCCAGCATTGTGCGCCGCATCGAGACCGAGGGAGAGGCTTATATCGGCAAGTATCTTGATTTCCTCAAGTGCGGCGGCTCCAAGTCTCCTCTGGACAGCCTGCTGGTTGCCGGCATTGACATGCGCGATCCTGCAGTGATCAAGAACGCGATTGACGATTTCGCTGCCACCATTGCGCAGTACAACGAGCTTTGCGACTAAGCCATGGGACTCTTCAAACGAATTTTCAAGCCCAAAAACCCCGACTCCAAGCGTTTTCGTTGGGAAATGGCGCAGCAGATGTGCGGACACCACATTCGCTACGTCACCGAAAAGCGAAACGACGTGGACGAGGTGATCGGGCGCAACGGCGGTTTGAACATCCGTGACGACGAGCTTTTGGTGTTTGCCAGTGCGGACGTGATCTTCCGTTGCAAGATCGATCAGATGCAAGCCTGGGAGCTGCTCTCTAAGGATGGCGTGGTCATCACCGCACCCGACCTTGAGCACGACGGGGTTGAGAGAACCATTATCGTTTATTACGTATATTACAGATAAGTTTAAGGGAGAACGCCACATGCGTCCTCCCTTTTTCTGCATAAAAGATGTTCTCCCCTGTGTGTCATCCCGCCTGCGGCGGCAAATCCGGTAGCGGTTTTTGATCACATCACCCGAACGCTGATCCGTTATCATCGCGTGCGGGAGGCGAAACGCCTCCCCTACACAAAATTACTTTGGCAAAGCCTCCCCCACTTTGTGTCATCCTGAGCGGAGCCCCCCTTTTCGTGTCATCCTGAGCGAAGCACCCCACTATGTGTCATCCTGAGCGAGAAAACATCCCTGTGCGGATGTTTTCGAGTCGAACTTTCAAAAATCTGCAAAAAATTGCTGATTTTTGAAAGTCAAAGCGCAAGGATTGCGCTTTGAGGATCTAGTAAACGGTATACGACACGCGAAAAAGCCTCCCTCCGGGAGGGAGGTGGCATTTTGCAAATTGATGGCATAGGGGCGTTTCGGTCTGCAAAATGACGGTAGGAGAATGCGGACGAAAGGGTGTGGTTGAGCACTCGGGGCAATGCGCTCCGCCTTTGTTACTCCCGCAGGCTCCCCCCTGGCGAATATTGTATTTCTAAGGTCGCCTTTCCCCCTCCCGGAGGGGGGCTATTTTGCGCATCCCCTTTTGTGTCATCCTGAGCAAGCAAACACCCCGGTGTGGGTGTTTGCGCGTCGAACTTTCAAAAATCTGCAACAGTTTGCTGATTTTTGAAAGTCAAAGCGCAAGGATTGCGCTTTGAGGATCTAGAAAGCGGTTTACGACACGCGAAAAAGCCTCCCCTTTAGGGGAGGGGGACCGCAGTGAAGCGGCGCAGCGTGCCGCTTCGCGATTGCGGTGGAGGGGTTGCCTCCCTTTTAAGGGAGGTGGCAAATGCTGCGGCATTTGCCGAAGGGTTCTATTTTCCAATCATATAGGATCGGCAAATTGGTGAAAGAGCGTCCATACGGTGACCCACTCCACCGCTGTTCGCTTACGCTCACTACGGTCCCCCTCTGCCCGGCGGGAGAGGCTTAGTTACTCCGGCTAAGCAGACACCTCGCAAACCCATCGCAGATCCCGCGCTGCGCGCGCTTTTGCTTGCTCAATTTCGCGGCTCTGCCGCGAAATATTCGACCCGCAAAAGTTCGACTCGGTCGCTCTGCGACCTCGCTCAGGATGACACGTAAAGGGTTGCGCGCCCGATGCGTTCGCGTGGCGGGTCGTCAAGGTGCCGACCCCTACCGGGGTTGTTGCCGCAGGCAGAAGGACACATAGTGGGTTGCGCGCCCGAGGTGTTCGCGTGGCGGGTCGTCAAGGTGCCGACCCCTACCGGGGTTGTTGCCGCAGGCAGGATGACACATGACGGGCGCAAAAACACCCCGCAGCGCATGCTGCGGGGTGTCGTTTGATTATATTAAAGCGTAATTTTCTTCTCTTCAAGCGGCATATTCTTGCAAAAATGCGGCATTTGCATGGTGCGTCCGTTGTTGGTGACGGAAAGCTCGGACAAAAGTCCTACAGCCGTCCATTCGCAAGCCTTGTAAACGTCGATCTCAGGCTGGATGCCGGTGCGGATGGCATTGATAAAGTCTTCTACGATAAAGAAGTCTCCGCCGCCGTGCCCTGCAGCGTTCTGCTCGTCGGTCGCCTTTTTGTATCTCTCGGGCAGATACTCGTTATAATTGGTCAGCGGCTCCCACTGCATGTTGCCAAGCGGATTATTCTCGCCAAGGAAGGAGACCTTATCCAGATCGCCAAAGCCATGCGATGCAGCCTGGAAAATGCCCTTGGTGCCCTGCAGCTGATAATAGGTCATATTATGCGGACGGGGCGAGGTGCAATCCACGCGGATATTGAGCAGCTTGCCGTTCTCTGTGCGGCACATGGTGGTGGTACCGCTGTCCTGACGCAGCCCCAGCTCATTATACACACCGGGCGAATAGGTGGTGATCTCGGTAATGCGATCACCCGGGAACCAGTTCATTACGGGGCCTACGCTGTGCGTGGGGTAGAAGTTTCCACGCTTTCCGCACTGCCAGAAGGAGCGCCAGGTGCTCTTGCCGTCCGGATACTTGAACAGTCCGTCAATGTTGTGCAGATACATGCCCTCGGCATAATACGTGTCGCCAAACATGCCTCTTTTGACCATTTCCTTGACCAGCTGCACCTGCGGTGTATAAATATAGTTCTCAGCCATCATGTAGATCTTGCCGCTCTTCTCTACCGTTTCGCAAAGCCACCACAGCTCATCCATGGTCACGCCTGCGGTCACCTCGCACATCACGTGCTTGCCTGCCTCCAGCGCGGCAATTGCCTGCGGCACGTGGCACTGCATAGGGGTGGCGATGATCACGGCATCAATATCCGATGCCAGCATATCCTCAAACACGCGATACTTGTGCTCTATTCCAAGATCCTTGGCTTGCGCATCCAGCGTTGCCTGATCCAGATTGCAAAGTGCGGTGATCTCCACGTCGGGCAGAGCGCGAAGTCCCATCACAGTGGAAAGTCCGCGCGAGCCTGCAATACCTATCTTGATCTTTTTCATAATAACCTCCGTGTATCAGAACAGCTCAATCATATCCTTGCGGCTATGCGTGAAATCATAAACGGTGCCGTCCGGCTTGATGCCGATCATATCCTCAATGCGGCAACCATACTTGCCCTCGATATAAATGCCGGGCTCGGCGGTTACCACGTGACCGGGGCAAAGCACGTCGTTCTCACCTGCACCAAACGAAAGTCTGGGGCTTTCGTGGATATACAAACCCACACCGTGACCAAGGCTATGACCAAAGCAGCCTTCATATCCAGCCGCGTCAATGATGTCACGGGCAATCTTGTCCGCCCGGCGGCAGGAAAGTCCTACGCAAAGCGCATCAATGGCTGCGGTTTGCGCTTCCAGCACTGTGTTATATACCTTTTTGATCTCGGCATCTGCCTTGCCAAGCACCACGGTACGCGTCATATCCGAGCAGTAGCCATCCACGCGAGCGCCGTAGTCCATGGTCAGAAAGCCCTTTTCCAGCTTAACGGGTCTGGGCTCACCGTGGGGACGTGCGGACATGCTGCCCGAAACCGCAATAGTATCAAACGCAATGCCCTCCGATCCCATCTTGCGCATAAAGAACTCCAGCTCCAGCGCAACCTCGATCTCAGTCATATTGGGGTGCAGAACAGTCAGAATATGCTCAAACGCAGCGTCGGTAATCGCCTGCGCGCGCGCCATGCTTGCAAATTCCTCTTCATCCTTGTAAAGGCGCAGCGTATCGATCAGCGCAGAGCCACCGGGTACCAGCTCGGTGCCTGCAAATTTACTCTTGAGTCTTTCATAGCTTGAAAGAGACAGCGTTGCCTCTTCGCAAGCAACGATTTTCGCCTCGTTCTGTGCCAGCTTGCCAGCCATTTCGTCAAGCATGCCGCCCTTGGGCATGATAATCTCAAACAGATTTGCATCCACGGTTGCCTTGGCAGCCTCGATGTAGCGGAAATCGGTCAGCAGGTAGCACTTGCCAAGCGTGATCAGCACGTAGCCGTCGGTATAGGCAAAGCCGGTCAGATATCTCTGGTTGATCTCACTGGTTACGACAAGCGCGTCAAAGCCCTTGTCCTTCATGGCTGCCTGCAGCTTTTGAAGTCTTTTTGCTCTCATAAGTTTATCCTCTCAATTCCTTGTAATAGTTCTTCATGGCAAGTGCATCTGCGGTCATGGTGCCGTCCGATTCGCAAATAATATTGGGGCAAACGCCCTCGCGGATGATCGCCTCGATCAGCGGCTCAAAGCGCGGACCGTACACTGCGTCCTCAAACGTCACGTGTCTCTTCTCCCCCGCCCCGGTAAACTCGATCTTGGAAAAATGGCAGTGCAGATACTTTGCCACCTCATCGCCAAGCTGTATACCGATGCGATCAAAAACCTCGCGGTACGCATCCACGTCCGGGAATGCGCCTCCGCACACACGGGCATTCAGATGCCCGAAATCCACCACGGGCACGAATTTTTTGTCCACCTTGCACTGCTCAATCACCTCATCCAGAGTGCCCAGCTGATTCACCTTGCCCATGGTTTCAATACCAAGCTTGATATTGGTATCTCCCACCGCCAGAGCAACCTTAGCCAAGGTGTCCTTGGAGAGCTCCATGGCGTGCTCGCGGCTGATCTTGCCTGCGCTGCCGCTGTGAATGACAATGGTTTTGGCGCCAAGCAGCTGTGCAGCCCACAGAGATTTGGTGATATAATCAATGCTTTTGAGGCGCGTTGCCTCCTCAGTGCCCGAAAGCGAAATAAAATAGGGTGCGTGCAGTGACATGTGAATGCCGTGCTCGCGCGCCTTTTCGCCCACGGCACGCAGCGAAGCCTCGCTGGCATTTACGCCTCTGCCTGCCTCGTATTCATAAGAATCCAGCCCCTTGGCTGCAAGCCAGCCGGGCGCTTGCACGGTCGCTTTATTTCCCTCGGCATAAAACCACTCGCAGTTTCCGCCGGGTCCAAACGTAGCAAAGCTCATACTTTTCCTTTCCCCAACCAAAAGGCGGCGCATGCTGCCTGTTTGGGATGGTGCTTGATGTATTTTCGGATCACGGGCTTCTCCAGCGCGCGCTTGATGCGCCAGAATGCCGTGGTTTTATCCTTGATGGGCGGTACTAAAAATGCGGATGCACCGATATGCTTGCCTGCAAATATGTCAGTCAGCAGCTGGTCGCCCAGAATGGCAGCGCGAGAGACCTCTGAATCATAGGCGCGGATCACCTGCTTGAGCTTTTTGCCAAACGGCTTGCCGCTTTTGGCATGTGCCGCTATGCCGATATCGCGGTTGAAGAGCTTGACTCTCTCCCAATTGTTATTGGAAACAAAAGCAAGACGGATGCCTGCTGCACGCATGCCCTGCAGCCACGTTTTGATGCTCTCATCCGGCAGATCCTGCTCGTAGGGTGCAAGCGTGTTATCAATATCCATGATCAGCACGTCGATCCCGCGCTGCTGCAGATATTCGGGTGTCAGATCGCGGTATGTGGCAAACATATTATCGGGGGTCAGATATCCCATTTGGCATCTCCTTTATCGGTTGCTTTGCCATTATTATAGCATTTTTTGCCACCGATATCAAGGCTTTTGCAAAATTCCAAGTCATTTTTCATGCGGTTTTTTGCCGTTTTGAATTTTTATGAGATTTTGAGAATTTTTTTGAAAAAGGGCTTGACAAAAGAGACTTTGCGTGGTATTATAGTAGAGCGGTTTTGAGAAACGTACGTATGCGAGTGTAGTTCAATGGTAGAATTCCAGCCTTCCAAGCTGGCCGCGTGGGTTCGATTCCCATCACTCGCTCCATTTCCGGAATTCCGGAACATGTGCCTTTAGCTCAGTCGGATAGAGCAACTGCCTTCTAAGCAGTAGGTCGGGGGTTCGAATCCCTCAAGGCACGCCATATTTTAATATGGTGGGTATAGCTCAGTTGGCTAGAGCGCCAGGTTGTGGCCCTGGAGGTCATGGGTTCAAGCCCCACTACTCACCCCAAAAAAAGCACTTGCTGAAGCAAGTGCTTTTTTCAACGAAATTCGCCTTGCGGCGAGTGAAATTTGGCAACGCCCAAGTGAAATAGCTACGCTGTGAAATATTTGCTGCGCAAATGTGAAATGTTCGCTGCGCGAACGTGGGCGAATTTCATTTCACATCGAACGAAGTGAGATATTTCACAATTTTCGCAAGAAAATTATTTCACATTCACCGTAGGTGAATATTTCACTAAATGTTATAAGTTGCAATTTTGTCCTATGAGCACAAAAAATCCGATGCTTTCGCATCGGATTTTTTCTTTTTTATTCGTCTCTTTTCAAGCTGCCGATCAAGATCAGCACTTCGACAGCACACCCATGGAAAAGGCATGGGAAATCCCGTGCCTTTCCCATGGGTATATAGGTGTTCCGTCCTATATCAGAATGCTCTCTTCAGTGCCTCAAACAGCCTTCTTGCATCCTCTCCCTCGGGAGCTTCTGCCTTCGGGCTGATAATTGCGCTGCTGCCGCTTGCATAATACTGCAGCTCTGCTACGAATGCAGCGGCATTCAGGGGCACGTACAGCACATCGTTCTCAACGAAGGGTGCTACGGGAATGATACAGGTATCAATGCCTACGCCTACCTCGACAGACTCTGCGGTAAAGACGATCACCTTATCGCCAATATTCCAGGTCGCACTCTTGCCGTCTGCTGCAATCGTGACCGACGATCCACTCACATTGCCAAGCGCACTGACGGGCGCGAACAGTCTGTTTTTATGCATTTTTGCCACAGCATTGGTGTTGCCGTCATAGAGTCGATAAACGCCATTCTCAGCAGCCATGTACGCCTTGCCCGCATCAAATGCCGCACCGCCGACAAGATATTCGTCAAGAGCCGCATTGAAAGTAGGTGCTGCGGCTTCAGCGCGGTACGCGTAATTGAAGCGTGCGTTGGGGGCTGCATCACCCAGATCCAGGAACTGCATGATTTCTCCCTCGGTGGTGGAGTTATCCGCCCATTTGAAGTCAAAATCACCGTCAAGACCGCATGCTGTAGTATCTACCTTGACCACAAGATAATTGCCGTTTATCGCAATCTCACCCTCGCCGATCGATTGGAAATTCCACTCGTTGCCAACAAATTTCTCGATTGTAACCTTGCCTGCAGCCGCTTTTGCTCCGTCACGGTTAATGACAATGTCATAGCCGTACCAGCCGGTTTCATAGTCTCGGTCGGTATTGATAAACAGATTCATCCAATTCTGTCCCTCGGGGGCTGTGATGGTATCCGCGCAGACAGCCAAGAAATACGTATTTTGCGCAGTGCGAGATACTTTGGCAGATACGATATCGTTTCTGCCACTTGTATTTGTGTAATGGAAGAAATTGCAATAGCCCATTGCGTCACGGTGGAAGGTGTCTCCTAAGGTATCCTTGTATTCGGGCCATACGCTATCCCACGCAGAAAGGTCTGCATGCAGATCCATTTCGCCCTGCCCTGCAGCCGCAGGAGCTTGGCGTGAGCCCTTGAAGGCACGCAGGAACTGCGCAAGCTGATAATAGTAGTTATCGCCAAAGCCGCCCGCCATAGGCTCGATATCGCGGGAAAATTCGGGGTTGAAGCAGTCTACGTAATAGGAATAAGTCCAGTCGATGTAGGTGTTGGCAATGGTGGGATAGCTGTTCCCTTCCCATCTGCCTGCGCCCCACTCGTTCCACGCGTTGATCAGCAACACGTAGGTATCAGCCTCAGCAGCACGCTCCATCTGCTCGGCAAAGAACAGCCCCTGCCCCGTAGTTTCCAATTCAAACTGGAAGATATCCTTGGTGCCGTCGGGCAGCGTTTTCAGCTTGGGCTGGCGGCGGTTCTGATAGCTGCGTCCCATGCCAAGGTTTGCCAGAATTGCTGCAGAAATAGAGATCTCTTCCTTCTCGCCGGTTGCGGTGTTGGTAGAAATGGGCTGGCTGGTCTCATGCATCCAAGTCCACATATCCTTGCCCTTGTTGACGTTTGCACGCAGAGCCCAGCAGCGACGGATGGTAAAGGTTTCAAGGGCTTCCTTGTCCTCAATCTTTTCTACGTTGCCAAGCAGCAAGGGCTTACCCTTATACATAGCGTACAGATCACTGTATTGCCCCGTGGAATAAATGTTATCCCAAATGTCCTCAAACACACGGGGGTTCAGGCTTGCGTCATCAGCCATAAAGAAGCAAATGTCGGGCGTATCCATACCCATCTCGCGCATTGCCTTATATTCCTTGAAGATTGCCATATAGCTGGTAGTCAAAGGATTGCCGTTGGTGACGTCCAGATAAATGAAATCCACACCAATATCGCAGAGCATGGAAGCGTGCTTGCGGATGACCCATTGGTCGTTGGTCAGATAGTAGCCAAAATAGGGCTGCCCCCAGTAGTGTCCCCAACCGACGGGGCCCTTACCATAGGCTTCCTTGACGGCAGCGTGACCGCCCTCTTGATAAATTGCGTGATGATCGTACAGGATCTGGTCGGGATAGGTCGTGCCCGTCTGTACGTGCCAGATCTGATAGAACATGCCTACCAGCTTATCATCCACGTCATCTGCCCCATCGGCTACCAAACGGTTTTCATCGTCCATACCCACCCACGTGTCGCTGTACAGATCCTTCAGTATCGAGGAATCAGTTGGGATATATACCGAAGGAGCCTTGTAATCCCAGTTGACCGCCAGGTTATCAAAGGTCACCTCTCCGTTGTCCTGATGTGCCCACACCGCCACGTAACCGTTCTTGGGGATATCGTAGCCGAACTTGGCGTTGATCTGCTCCGCACCGTTTTTGTCGCTGACGGTCACGTTCTTGCTGTCGGTGATGGCTACGCGGAACACGAGGGTCTTGTCACCACCCTCATCCACGTAGACCGAAATGATATTATCCGTCTGGTTATCCTCTACGGTGACGGTGCGGGTCTTGGTGAAGTCAAAGCCGCTCTCGAAAAGGGTAATATTCGGCCAGCCGTTGATGATACCGACTCTGCTGCATTGGAAGGTCAGCCAGATACCATTCTGTCCCACGGCGGCAAACTGATCGTCATACTTGGGAAGGCGCAGGGCGATATAGCCCGAGTCGTTGGGGATCGCCCCGGGGCGGTTGGCTTTCAGATCCACCGTGACCGTGACTACTTCGGCCTTGGCCTTGTGCTTAAGAGCCACGTAAGGATGCTGACTGCCCGTGGCGGTCAGGTATCCCTTGGAGGTATCGGCCATCTCGTTGATCGTCCAGTCCGGATCATTTGCGCTGATGGGATTGGAGAAGTCCTGGGTATACTCGTAATGCTCATCCGGCTTTTCTTCGATGGGCTTATCGTCTACGACCTCATCGAGAATGCCGTCCTCAAAGGTATAGGTAATGGGATCACGCTCGGGCGCGGTAGATTCCTCTTCCGACGTACCCACAGTTGTATCCTCTGTCGTTTCCGGATTGGTATCTTGCTGATTTTGGCACGCTGCAAGCACGCCAAGCAGCAACAGCATAGCCAGCATCAGGCTGCATATTCTTTCGTAGCGTTTCATAAGAACCTCCCAATTGTCGTTTTTTACTTATTCGGGCAGCTTCTCTCCCAAGGGCAAGCCCGGCCACTCGTCCAGCATAGCGATCAGCTCGTAATCATAATACAGCTCGGGCGAGGTCTCGCTGACCGTCATTTTATAATATCCCGGCATCAGACCGTAGGTATCGTTGAGCACCCATACGTACGTGCCCTCAAGACCCGGAATGACATCCAGCTCGTACAGATCGGAATAATACGCATAGCCGACCACGCCGTTCTGCTCGTTTTGATCATCGTAGATAACACCGAAATCCATCACGAAATCGCAGTTGAGCCACCAATATGCAATGCGGTAAAAATTGCCGTCATCGGGAATATTCACCTTCAGGCACACATCGGGTGCGGCTTCCATATAGATGCGCCCGCCGTACTCTTGGGCAAGATAATCCACGGCATCCTGCAGGCTGTTGAACTTGGTGCCATCCTCTACGTGACATATGGGATAGCCAAAATCGTACCTGCCGTCGTAGCAGGGCGTTTTACCGTCATACGACGTGCCCACCTCGATCAGATTGTAATAGGGATTTGCAGGGTCGTCCTTGTCCCAATCCTCGCGCGAAAGTGCTTGGCTCTCGGTTTCGGTCTTGGCTTGCGTGCTTTCGGGTTCCGTCGTTTGCTGCTCTGTATGATCCTCTGTTGTTTCCTCTTGCGTGGTCACCTGCGTCACCTGCTCTATAGACTCTGCAGTCGTTTGCTGTTCCTTTTGCGTATCGGTACATGCACTCAGCGTACAAGCCGCCAAAAGACATGCAAGACATACCGCAATCATATTGATACGTTTCATTGTATTTTCTCCATGAACACTTATGATTTTAGGTAATATTTCGATTACCGATACTATTATTATAGCAAACTAAAATTGTATTTTCTATGATAATTATAAACCGAAAATATTGCATATCCGATGATTTTGTGTTATAATGACCATAATAACCATTTTTGCACGGAGGCATATATGGAATATATCGGTATCTGCGCGAACAAGCGCGAGGATGCAAATCCCACACCCGAGAACTATCCCGCCCATTCCCACGGCTCGTACGAGCTATTTTTGCCACTTTCCGGAGCATGCGAATTCGAGGTGGCAGACAATACGTTCACCGCGCCCCGTAGCTCGGTCATGCTGTTCTCACCGGACGAGCCGCATAGATTGCTGGTCAGGTCGGGGCAGCCGCTGGCGTATCTGTACGTGCAATTCACGCCCGATTATCTCCCTCGTGACCGGGAAATGACAGACTGCATGGACAGCTTGTTTAACGCACGTGCAGAAGGCGCAGGCAATCTGCGTATGCTGGGACGCGAAAGCTTTGCCTATCTGTATGCTGCGCTGAACAGACTCTGCGAGGTGAGCGGAGAGCACGTGCACAACGATTTTTATCGCATATTGCGTCCTGCGCTGATTGAGATCGATCAGTACGGCACGTCTGTCGCCCCCCATCTTCCCATACGTACTGCTAAGCCCACGCTTAAAAACACGTTAGTGGATGAAATCTCGGAATACGTCGCCACACACTATGCTGTTATTGAGAATCTTTCCTTTGTGCATGAGCAATTTCACTACAGCGCCGTACACGTCAACACACTGTTCAAGCAGCAGCTGAACGTTTCACTTTGGCGATACGTGCTACACATCCGCCTGGATCGTGCCTGCGATATGCTGACCAGCGGCATTCATGCAAGTGAGGTGGCTCTGTTGTGCGGATTCAAGGATTATTCAACCTTTTATCGCATATTCAAAAAATGCTATGGCATCACACCTACGGATTGCAGAAGGATGGGAAAGAAGCCCGAAATGATCAGGTAATGAATACCCCTCCCGCTCACTTGAATTCTTGTCCCGGCTCTCCGGTCGATATCTCTTGACCAATGGGTCACCAAATAGAGAGAGCACCGTGGCGACTGCCACGGTGCTTCTTCTATTGGTGACCCATCGGAGATGTCGAAGTCTTTCTCCGCGCTGCGTCGAAAGGTCGAGCAGCGAGTTTGCTTTTCCAAATGGGATAAGTTTCAGCGCAGCTCGAAGAGTTCGGCTCATAACCTTCGGAGAGTCGAAGTCTTTCTCCGCGCTGCGTCGAAAGGTCGAGCTGCAACTTTACTTTCCCCATTGGGCTTTGTCTTTTCGCAGCTCGAAGAGTTCGGCTCTTAGCCAATGGGTCACCAAATAGAGAGAGCACCGCAAGCGCGGTGCTCTCTCTATTTGGTGACCCATCGGAGAGTCGAACTCCGGACACCATGATTAAAAGTCATGTGCTCTGCCATCTGAGCTAATGGGTCGAATATTACGGTACAATTTTTTCGTACCGTAATATATTATCACACAAATGTGGTTTTGTCAACAGTTTTTTGCGCAAAATTGCAACAAATTTGCGTCCTTAAAGCGACAAAGCCTTGAGCTTTCCGGCAAATTGCGAGATGTTTTCCTCCGAAATGGTGGGCAACGTTTCGTCCTCTCTTTGCTCACCGTTATCACCGCCGCCGAGAATATAGTCTCGCTCCATCTTGAGAATCAGCTTATCCCAAAGATTCTTGGCGTGTGCAGGCACCATCTCACCGCCAAAGCAGGCAAGATCAAACGCGCGCTCTCTTTGCACCTCTGTCAGATTCTTTTGATAATACTCCTCTGCACTGTCCGGAAATCCGCACACCAAGAAATATCCCGTCTGCTTCCCCGAGAGCACCTGCTCCCACTTTTGCAAATAGTCGCGCATGGGACGGTACAGCTTGCCATAGCGGATGCAGCTGCCCATCACCACGATATCATAGCCCTGCGGGTCACTTGCCGCATCATCCACCGTGCAAAGCGTAAACTCCCTGCCCTTGAGTCGGTCACAAAGCAACTGCGCGGCTGTTGCGGTGCTGCCCGTTTTGGTGGCATATACGATCAAAATCTTTTTCATATCCACCTCACTGCGTACACTGCACCAGATCACCGTCTGTGCGCAGCGTCAGATCCCCGTTAAAGGAATAATACGTCAAAGCGCCCAGATTGCGCATCAGGTTGACGACCTCAAGTTCGATATTCTCCATCGCATCCGTGCAGATCACGCCATATTTCACGCCACTCTCCACCAAAAAATCACGCAGCGCCTTATTGTGGTTGCCATGGTGAGGCAGCTTGATAAAATCGTATTGCCCTGCATACTGCGTTTGCGCATTGAAATCCTCACATCTCTCCTTCTCGGCATCTCCCATAAACAGAGCCGAAAATTCGCCAAACGTAAGTCCGCAGATCAGCGACAGATTATTGTCCATGCTGTCCTCGGGAATCGGTTCCTCATGGCTCAGATCGGGATACACGCGCGAGACGTTGAGCCACAGGCTGCCCACGGGCAGATCGATTGTGGTATCGTCGTTCAAGCGGTGTACGTTCACCTGCCCCGATTTGCTCTGTAATGCATTGATCAAAGAGCGGTACAGCCCCGAATCACGCACGTAATTGGGCATATATACCTCTGCGACCTCGTAATCCTGAATGATGCGCGCTGCACTTCCGATATGGTCGTTGTCAAAGTGCGTCAGAATCAGGTGATCAATGCGCGCAATCCCCAGAGCATTGAGCGTGCTGCTGATCTCACCAAAGTCATCCGCGTCAGCGGTATCGATCATAATCACGGTATTATCCAATTGGATCAGCATGCAATCCGATTTGCCCGTTTTGAGCACACGAATGGTCAGCAGGTGCTCCGCATTTGCAAAAGTATCGTCCGGAATCAAGGAGCCTGCATGACCGCCCGTCTCCTCGGAGGTATCGGGCGCTGCCGTTCCCAGCATTCCTGTTCCCGCCTGATTGCCGGGGTCGGTACGTCTGCCGGTGCAAGCGCAGATACTGATGACCAACAGCGCACAGACAAGGAGAATGCACAAATTCTTTATCTTCATAAAAATCTCCATCAAGTAAAATAGGCGGAGAGGATTGCTCTCCACCTATTATTATAGCGTATGTAGCAGCTTTTTTCAATAGCCGCTACACATTGTGCAAAAAAATTTACACTGATTGCGCATCATTCTCTTCAAATGCCGCCTTGACTTGTGTCGAAGTAAACCCTTGTGCCAGCATTTTCTGATAAAGCTTTTTACGCTCCTCGCCCTCGGGCATTCCGTGGCGGCATTGACGCGATAGCGCTTTGGCACAAACCTCGTCAAAATCCACCTCGTCAAGATAGCACTGCACCTCTGCGTCGCCCGCGTCATACCCTTTGGCGCGCAGATCGTATTCCACGCGTCTGCGGCTGTGCAGCTTTGCCACACCGCGCTCCGCCTCGCGCAGGGCAGCCGAGCTCTCGCGCAGATATCCCGCCTCGATCAGCATGTCAACCGCAGCCTCGGCATGCGCGCGTGCGCTTCCCTTTTGCACCAGCTTATAGGTCAACTCTCTTGCCGATCTGTCACCATAGGAAAGCGATGTGATTCCGCGCACGAACGCGCGGCAGACACCGGAGGCATCCGCAATTTGCTCGGCAGTCTCGGCATCGATCTCACCCGTGACCAGCCCCATTTGCTTGTATTGCGAGAGCAGCAACGGGTATTTCTCCTTTTGGTATTGCTCGGCATTCTCACCGCGCAGAATCAGCGTCACCCACACAAGCCCCTTATCGGGCACGGGCGTGATGCTTTTGATGCGAATGTTCATATATTAGTCTTCATCCTTGAGCACGCGGATGTCAAATGCGTCGTCCTCGTCCTCATCCAGATCGAATTCCTCTTCCACCATCATATCCTGATTGGAAAGCAGCACGCGCACCTTTTCCTCAATCTCTGCCATGAGCGCGGGATTGCCCTCGATCATCTTGCGCACGTTATCCTTGCCCTGACCGATTCTTTCCCCGTTATAAGAGAACCAAGAGCCGCTCTTTTTGATAATATCCGAGTTGATGGCATAGTCCAGCACCTCACTGGAGCGGGAAATACCCTTACCGTACAGAATATCAAATTCCGCAACACGGAAAGGAGGCGCCACCTTATTCTTGACGATCTTGCACTTGACGCGGTTACCGTAGATCTCACCGCCGTTCTTGAGCTGATCGGTCTTTCTGATATCAATACGCACAGACGCATAGAACTTGAGCGCACGACCGCCCGTGGTGGTTTCGGGGTTACCGTACATAACGCCCACCTTTTCACGCAGCTGGTTGATAAAGATGACCACGCAATTGGATTTGTTGATGACAGCCGAGAGCTTGCGCATTGCCTGCGACATCAGTCTTGCCTGCATGCCCATCTGCGCCTGACCCATATCGCCCTCCAGCTCCTGCTTGGGAACCAGTGCCGCTACCGAGTCGATGACCACGCAGTCAATAGCGCCCGAGCGCACCAGCGCCTCGGTGATTTCCAGTGCATCCTCACCGCAATCGGGCTGAGAGACCAGCAGATTGTTGATATCCACGCCCAGTGCCTTTGCATATACGGGGTCCAGTGCGTGCTCCGCGTCGATAAACGCAGCCTCGCCGCCTGCCTTCTGTACCTCTGCTACGATGTGCAGCGCCACGGTGGTTTTACCCGAGGACTCGGGCCCAAAGATTTCAATAATTCTGCCCTTGGGAACACCGCCGATGCCCAGCGCCATATCCAGAGAGATCGAGCCGGTGGAAACCGCCTGCACCTCCATGTGCGCATTCTCGCCCAGACGCATGACCGCGCCCGCGCCAAACTCGCGCTCGATCTGCGCCATGGCGGTATTGAGCGCTCTCTGCTTTTCAACCTTCTTATCTACTACAACCTCGGGGGTAACTGTCTTCTTTGCCATATTCGTACTCCTCTTTCCGCTCGCGATAGCGCGAGCCCTCTTCATTTTCTGGAATTATTATACACCCCCGACGCCGCTTTGTCAATAGGTTTTACAAATGTTTTGTTCCGAAATCGGAATTTTATTTTTGACCGTGCAATTCTAATATCGTCTTATTTTCCGAAATTGGTTCGCCAATGAGCAAAACAGCCGCGGCACGTGCCGCGGCTGTTACTCAAATTATTCGATTGGCTCGGTGATATAAAACAGCATATACGCTCCATCATTTCCGTTATCAATATAGCAATCGAGCGCCAGCTGCCCCGTTGGTGTTAATATCACTCTCTCAATGCCACATTCACCGTCACGGCTGACAAATCTGCCCAATTCATTATGAACTATTTGTATCAGACTGTCAGGAATTGGCGGCGCATTGCGCATAGCTCCGAGATAGCCAAGTCCATACGCAATCACATCTCCTCGGGTTGTCAAAAGCAGCTCAACTCTGTCGCTTGTCGGCAATTCTCCCAAGTATCTTACAAACGTATACGACACTTCTTCCCCGTCTTGCTTGGGTGTCTCCAAACGATATGCTTTCGGGTCGCTCACCTTTTCTGCCAAAAACGCATAAGCGATCTCTTCCAACTGTTCCATAGGCAGCTCTTTGGCATCCGCTTCGGGAGGTGCAAAGAAATCAAAGCGTACGATCTCTCCGGTCACCTGATCAATCGATACCATCAGTCCCTTCACGTCTTTACAAGTGTATTCGTGACACGCCTGCATACTCTTCCACGCCATCGTTTTGGAATGCGAGTACGAAAGCGAATACTCTTGCCCCCGGTACACAATCGTTATGGTTTCGGGAGCGGACGGATCCTGGTACCAATCCGCATAAATGTCAAGTACATTCCCTGTGGCAAACTCACTGTCGGGAGAGTCAACAAAGCTATAAATATATCTCTTGGGAGAATCTACGAATGCCCCAAACTCGGTATCCGTCCATGCAAATCGGGGCTTGGGGAGGATCATTGAATCGGCAACCTCCAACAAGTCAAGCAGCGCAGCGGTATCCATTCCGGATATATCGGAAGCGGCATATTGGATTTGAACTGCCGCTCCGTCAAGCAGCCCCCACCATTCGATCACGTGATCGGGGGAGACGTGCAAGCGTCGCTCGGTATACAGTATCAGCCGTCCGTCAGACACGGACAATGGAGCGGACAGCAAATTCTCCTGTGCCAGCTCTTGCTCGATTTGGGCGATATAAGCCGCAGCATCCTCGACTGAAACCAAGTGAGTATAATACACCCTCTCCCCGCTATCAGCCGCTTTCTCCACGCGCAAGCATGCGGGAGAATGACTTGTCGAGCATTCATAATACACGGAAACGATCTCGCCCTCAATCAGATTCGGATAAGGGGTATGATCCACCAGTTCAAGAAAGTCAATCAGATCCTGTCGACTTTGTATACCGTTCCCATCTAAGCTTTCAAGATATTGCGTAAGCTGCTGCTCGTCCTCACACACACTCATTTCACGCATGACAGCAATCTCATCTATGCCGCCAACGCTGATCCACACCTCGGGCAGCTCCTTGCCGGGTTCCTGCTCGGTTTCACTCTCCGATTCCCCGCCCGGACCGGGAACGCTTTGCCCCGCAAGCATCATGCCCACAGGCACGCATGCACCGATCAGCAAGACAAGGCACGCGGCAATGATCAAAACACGCAAGGCACGCTTTCTGCGAAGAGCCTTGTGCGAAAGCTCGAGGTCCATCTGTCGGTATTGCTCCAAAATCTGATCGTCAAGGTCACCTAAAAGTCTGAAAAAACGTTGCTTTTTCATACGGTAATCCCCTCCTTTTCAAAGCATGCACGCAGCTCACTTTTGATCCGGGCAAGCTCCTTATTGACTAAGGAAACACTGCAGCCAAGCCGTCCGGCGATCTGTGCCACTGTATAGGAATAGAAAAAGCGGGAGATAAAAACGTACATCCTTCTTTGTGTCGTACTTCTGAGATATGTCTCCACCACACGCTTGACACTCTCGGACAAAAGATCGTCATCCGGTCCTTGCGGATCAGGCAAAAAGTCCTGCACCTCGTCCATGGGCGTACAGTTCTCTGCTCCCACGCGCCCTTTTCTTTTTTGCATATCATATCGGTTCAGTGACAAGTTTCGCGTGATCTTTGCCAAAAACGCGTGAAAAACGCTCGGTCTTTGGGGTGGAATGGTATTCCAGGTGCGCACGTACGTATCCTGTAAGCATTCCTCGCAGTCCTGCTCGTTGGCAAGAATGTTATAAGCTACCGTATGAAGATAACGGCTGTATTTTTTATCCGTTTCGGCAATCGCGCGTTCTTCCCTTGCGAAATACAGATCCAGGATCTGTTCGTCGCTAAGCAGCTCATGCTCTCTTTGCTCCATGGTGACACCTCCTTGTTCGTATTCATAGGCTTCCTCACCTATATAGACCGATAATTTTTAAAAGTGTGTAAAGAGTTCATATTGAAACGCAAACAGCCGCAGCATGCGCCGCGGCTGTTTCGAATCTTATTCGTTTTTCGCCTCGGCTTGGGGCTCGGGGTGCTTTTGCGGAAACAGTCTCTCAATTTCCTCGGGCTTGATGCGCAACAGGCTGATCACCATGAACACAGCCACCGCCACGCCAAGCACGGCAGTTATGATGACGGTTACGGTATCCCAGCGCTTACCGCCGCCCAGATACAGAATGGTGCCGCCAAGATCATACACGGTGTGCAGCAGCACGCAATACCAGATATTTGCCGTTTTGAGCAGCACGATCGAGCACATGCCGCCGATCAGGAAGGAATATCCCACCTGCAAAAGCGTAGCTCCCGGGTTGGCACCGATAAAGAGATTGACCAGATGCACAAGCCCAAACACGGCACAGCATACAGCCGTGGTCCAGAAGATCTGCTTTTTGGTCTTACGTCTGCCATCCAGGATCATCAGATAAAACAATCCGCGGAAGGCGAATTCCTCAAACATGCCGATGGCAAGACAGTACGCGATCAGAATCAGCACGCCGCCGACGGGATCGGTGACGTAGGCATTGCCCGTAAAAAGTCCGATCAGGGGAAAATTGTTGATCGCCACTGCCAGCGAGGGCAGCAGGAACAAAAGCGATTTTCCGATCGGCTTTTGCAAAGGATTCATAACGCGAAACCCCATGTACAGCGTCATGCAGACAAACACAACGGCACCAATGCCGTCCATGATCAGCGTATCAAGAATGGGCGCACGGTAGTCGTCGCTTGCAATCAGCGATTTCATCAGCTCGCTGTCGGCAAGCATGCCCGACAAAAACAGCTTGTACGCGCCAACCAGCGCTGCGCAGCAGATCAGAATGATGATACAGACCTTACGACTCAGACGTAATTTGCTCATCCTGCTCCTCCTTGGCAGGCAGCTCGTTTTGCTGCTCCGCCATGACGCGCGCTGTATAGCGTCTGGTATATTTCTCTGCGAAAATGACTCCGATGCCTACCGCGATCAGAAGCAACGCGGTCTGCTGCGAGGGAGACAGGAAGGACACAATGCCCTCTCCGCGAAAGTCCGCACGCAGATACTCGGCAAAAAATCTCCAAACACCGTATGCAATGGTGTAGATCGGCAGGTTATAGTGCTTGTTCTTGAGTACGCGCCAGATCAGAACTGCGGCAAGCCCAAACAAGAACAGCGCCTCCAAAAGCTGCACGGGCAGCGCGTAGATTTCCTTGACCGTTCCGTCGGTATAAAGCTGCAAAAACGTAAACGTATACCACTCCTTTTGCTCGCATACCAAGCCATGGCAACAGCCTGCCATCAGACAGCCGATTCTGCCAATGCCGTGCGCCACCGGAATGACGGCACCGGCAATGGTTGCAATCGGGAAAAAGTAATGAATATTCTCTTTCTTTTTGAAGATCAGGGCGCCTATGCCGAAGTAGATGATCAAAAAGATGATCACACCACCCACAAGTCCGCCGTAAAAGGTAGCGCCACTCCCCCAGAAATCCCAAAAGGGCTTTTCTTCGGGTGTGCCAAGTGCTGCCTTCCAGTTATAAAAGGTTTGCACCAGCGCTGCAGCATAATAGCCGCAGGCGATGGCGATCAAACCGGTAAACAACGCGAAATTCTGAATCTTCGCCTTGAATTTCTGTCTGTCCGCAAACACGCGGTACAGCACAAGGCAAGCAAGGATACCCACCATCAGGCAGATATCGTACATGCCAAACCGAAGATTCTCGCCTAAATCAATGATTATATACGGATACACCGAAAACCTCCTTAATCGGCTTTGCCGTTCATGCGCAGCTCGTCAAGATCGGATTTGGTCACAAGCACCTTACGCGGCTTGTTGCCGTCCTGTGCCGAGATAAAGCCAAGCTCCTCCATGCGGTCAAGCAAGCCGGCTGCTCTGCCGTAGCCTACCTTGAGATAGCGCTGCAGCATGGACGTGGATGCCTTACCCTCAGTCACCACGACCTCAACAGCCTCCCAGAGCTTATCATCCTCACCGTCGCCGCCGCCAAGGTCGCCCTCAGCGCCGCCCTTCTTGCCGCCTGTGCCGCACTTGGCAGCCTCTTCCTCGATCTGCTTGGTAAAGCTATCGTTATACTTAGCGGAACCGTTTTGCGTTTTGACAAAGTTGACCACGCGCTCCACCTCGCCGTCCGCAACGAATGCGCCCTGCACACGCTGAGGCTTTGCAGCACCGACCGGGGCATACAGCATATCACCGCGACCGATCAGCTTTTCCGCGCCACCCACGTCGATAATGGTTCTGGAGTCGACCTGCGAGGATACGGTAAATGCGATACGGGAAGGAATGTTTGCCTTGATCAGACCGGTGACAACGTCAACCGAAGGACGCTGCGTACCGATGATGATGTGAATGCCCGCAGCTCTCGCCTTCTGTGCCAGACGGCAGATGCAGGTTTCCACGTCGTCGGGAGCGGTCATCATCAAGTCTGCCAGCTCGTCGATGATGATGACGATTCTGGGCAGGTATTCCTTTTCGGGGTCATCCTTGGTAATTTCGTTGTAGCCCGTGATGTTACGCACACCAACCTCCTCGATCAGCGAGAAGCGGCGCTCCATTTCGGAAACCGCACTTGCCAGTGCGCCCGCAGCCTTTTTGGGATCGCTGACGATGGGACAGTACAGGTGCGGAATGTCACGGTACATGGTAAACTCAACCTTCTTGGGGTCGACCATGATCAGCTTGACCTCATCGGGTCTTGCCTTATAAAGCAAGGACATAACAAGGCAGTTGATACACACCGACTTACCCATACCGGTTGCACCCGCAACCAGAAGGTGAGGCATTTTTTCAATATCAAATACGACCGGCTTACCCGAAACGTCCGCGCCAAGGCAGACCGCAACCTTACTCTTATGGTTGACGAATTCGGGGCTTTCCAGCAAGTTGCGCAGATAAACGGTAGCCGCCTTGTCGTTGGGCACCTCGATACCTACGGCAGCCTTGCCGGGAATGGGCGCTTCAATACGCACACCCGACTTTGCAAGTCCCAGTGCAATATCGTCGACCAGGTTGGCAATGGCACGCACGCGCACGCCCGCCTCGGGCTTGATCTCATAACGCGTGACGGTAGGACCTGTAGAGCAGGTGACCTCCTTGACGCGGATGTGGAAATCCTCCAGCGTCTGACGAAGGATCTCGGTATTTGCCGCGACCTCTTCCTCGCTGGTCTGATATTTCGCGCTTCCCGCTGCCAGCATATCGGTTGTCGGGAATACATAAACGCTTTCAAGATCCTGCGCTGCCTCTGTCTGTTCGGGCTCGTCTACCTCCAAAAGCTCTTCCAGCATATCGTCCAAGTCCTCCTCGGGCTCGGGCTCGGGCTCCTTGACCTTACGGGCACGGGTACGGGGCGAGGGTGCGAACACCTGATCCGCATCGTCGTCCTCAAGGTCTACCTCAATCTCGTTCATGGTGCCGTCGTTGACAAACACCTCCTCGGCAGCCTCGTCATGATAAGGCGTATAGGGTGCAACCTCCTCGGGCTGCTCTGCCTGCTCGGTCAGAGTAGCATTGTCCGCAGCGTCTGCCGCCACGGCTGCCTTTTCCTTCTCGTCAGGCAGATCGTCGGTCAGCTTAAGCGGTGTAAAGCCGATATCGTCGTCATCGTCACGGCGCGCCTTTTTATTCTTGCGGGCAGGCTTTTTGCCGCTCTCGATCACCTCGCCCGTCTCGGGATCTACGCGATAGTCATCCTCGTCGTCACGGGACTTTTTCTGCTTCTTTTTGGCGGGAGCGGAGATCTCCTCCTCTTCCTCCTCGTAATCGTCGTAGTCGTCCTCGTCGTCATACGCATCCGCAGCAAGACGTGCACGCTCTGCGCGCTTGGCATTGAGCGCCTTGATCTTGTTCCATACCTGCACGGGCGTGATGTCCAGCAGCACGAAGAACAAAATGATCAGAATAAACAACAGAACAAAGGGAGATGCCATCTGAAACGCCCAAGCGCAGGCGTAACCCAGGTATCCGCCCAGCAAGCCGCCCGCCTGCTGATGGGTGCTGTCAATAAACAGCTGCACAAAGCCGGTGGTCATGTTCTCCTCGCTGAATCCCTCGTGCATGAAAATATGCACCATTGCCGAGAATACGACAATGATCATGACAGACAGCACTGCCTTGATGGCACGCGTCACGCCGTCGGGCGATTTGAACCAGTAAATACCCATGATCACCAAAAGCACCGGGAACAGGTATGAGGCATGTCCAAACACACCGAACAAAATATTGCGGCAGATAAATTCGCCCACCACGCCCTCAAGCTTTGAGTTGTTGAAATAGCTGATGGCATTGAGCACCAGCAAGATCGCCAGAATCAGCGCAAAGGCAAACAGAATAAAAGGCACGAATTGCGAAAATTTATTCTTTCTTTTATTGGCAGCGGCAACGCGCTCCAGATTTTTCTTTCTTTGTGCAGCGGAAACGTTTGCCCCGCCCTTGGATTTGGTCGGGCTCTTCTTGGGCGCACCGGTCTTTTTGGGTGCACTCTTTGGCGCGGACTTGGTATTTTTTGTCGCGCCCGTTGCAGGCTTTGCATTCGAAGAGGTCGGTTTCTTGGTTGCCATCGGTATGTATCCTCATCTTTCTCAGAAATTACATCGTATGATTCGTGCACGCAGCGCCACAATGAAAATAAGAGCACCGCGTCTGCACATAATTACAGTTATATATATTATAACATTATTTCCCCGAAATTGCAAGTACCGATGATACATTTATGCAAAAAAGGAGCACTTTTTCCCATGATTCGATTGCATCGCTATACAAGCACGGCAGCCCTAGTTGGCTGTGCCGTTGCCGCAGGGCTGATTAACGGCTTGCTGGGTGCGGGCGGCGGCATTCTTCTGGTATTTGCGCTTTCCCGCTTTTGCCAAAATGCCTTTCCCGATAAGCGGGACGTCTATGCCAACGCGCTGGTGGTCACGCTGGCACTGACACTGGTCTCCACCCTGCTCTATATCCGCGCAGGCAATGCTCCGCCTGCCGATCTTTCGCACTTTGTGCTGCCCGCTGCTGCAGGCGGTCTTGCAGGAGGGGTGCTGCTCGGGCGCATTTCGTCAAAGACGCTGGGGCTGATCTTTGCGTGGCTTTTGGTGGTCTCGGGCGTGTTTATGATCTTTCGCTGAAAGGAGGCGCTTTTCATGGTTTGGCTGGATATCGCAGTATCGTTTTGCATCGCCATGCTCTCGGGGCTCGGAGTGGGCAGCGGCGGACTTTTGGTTATTTATCTGACACTGCTTTCACAGGTGCCGCAGCTGCAGGCGCAAGGCATCAACCTCGTATTTTTCCTGTTCTCCGCAGGCAGCTCCATGCTCTCGCATCTGTGGCGACGGCACCTGATCCTTCCCTTGTGCATTTTGATGATCGCCTGCGGCATTCCGGGAGCGCTTGCAGGCTCTTATCTTGCCGGAATTCTGCCCGCTGCTGCGCTGCGAAGGCTGTTTGGCGGCTTTTTGGTGATTGCAGGAGGACTGACTCTGACAAGAAACGCCAAAAGGCGCGCGTCATTTGGCATTTTTCACAAGCCGCCCTATATTAATAGATGAGATTTTTTCACAACCGACAATAAATTTTGTGCGTAACCCCTTTACAAACTAAAACAATTGTGATATAATATGCTATGCATGGCGTTCTCACGGCCCTCGGACAAACGGCTGCAAAAGCGGCACTTTCACCCGCCGATCTCTGTGGGACACGCAAATTGCAAAAATATTTATTTTGAAAGGTGAAAAAAATCATGACCACTCAAGAAAAACAGGCAATTATTGCGCAGTATGCTACACACGAGGGTGACACCGGTTCCCCCGAAGTGCAGATCGCTATTCTGACCTACCGCATCAACAACCTGACCGAGCACCTCAAGGACAATCATCACGACAACCACAGCCGTCGCGGTCTGTCCAAGATGGTCGGCCACAGAAGAAACCTGCTGGGCTACCTGCAGAAGGTTGACATTGAGCGCTACCGTGCGATCATCAAGAAGCTGAACATCAGAAAGTAATTACTGCGGGAGTGGAAAGCGGCGGATTTCTCTGCCGCTTCCGCTCCCAACTGTTTTTTTCCACCGAGAGCCCGCCTCGCACGGATTTAGAACTTAAACGCGCGCTTGTCAATGGCGTGGACAAGCTTGGGTTTAAGTACTAAAACCGATGCGGGTGCATGAAAACATGACAAAGAATTTATGAAAAGGAGATTATCACGAAATGAATTCCCCCGCAATTATCAGTTCTGAAATGAATTTCAAGAATCACAGAGTATTCCACTATACCCTGGCAGGCAGACCTCTGGTTATCGAGACCGGTAAGGTTGCAGGCCTTGCAAACGGTTCGGTTCTGTGCCGCTACGGTGACACCGTTGTTCTGTGCTGCGCAACCGCTTCCGAAAAGCCCCGTGACGGCATTGACTTCCTGCCCCTCTCTGTTGACTTTGACGAGAGAATGTACGCTGCAGGTAAGATCCCCGGCGGTTACCTCAAGAGAGAGGGTAAGCCCTCCGAAAAGGCAGTGCTGACCAGCCGCGTGATCGACCGTCCCATCCGTCCCCTGTTCCCCAAGGATCTGCGTAACGACGTAGCTCTGACCCTGACCGTTATGTCGGTTGACCCCGACTGCGCTCCCGAGGTTACCGCTATGATCGGTGCTTCCACCGCTCTGGCTATTTCCGATATTCCGTGGAACGGCCCCATCGGCGGCGCTTGGGTAGGCTTGGTTGACGGTGAGTTCGTACTCAACCCCACCTACGAGCAGCAGAAGAAGAGCGAGATGCAGCTGACCGTTGCAGCATCCATGAACAAGGTCGTTATGATCGAGGCAGGCGCGAATCAGGTTGACGACAACGTGGTTTACGATGCAATCATGTACGCTCACAAGGAGATCAAGGAGCTGCTCGGCTTTATCAACGCCATCATCGACGAGGTTGGTAAGCCCAAGTTCGAGTACCCCTCCTGCGAGCTGGATCACGATATGTTTGATAAGGTATTTGCTTTCTGCGAAAAGGACGTGATGTTTGCACTTGATACCGATGACAAGACGGTACGCGATGCACGCATGGTTCCGATCAAGGACGCGATTCTCGAGCAGTTCTCCGAGGAATATCCCGAGCTGCCCGGCATGATGGACGAGCTGGTTTACAAGATCCAGAAGAAGATCGTTCGTCGTTGGCTGCTGGTTGACAAGAAGAGAGTTGACGGCAGAAGCATGAATCAGATCCGTCCTCTGGGCGCAGAGGTTGGTGTTCTGCCCCGTACCCACGGCTCGGGTCTGTTCACTAGAGGTCAGACTCAGGTTATGACCATTGCAACCCTTGGCACTCTTTCCGAGGCTCAGATGCTGGACGGCATTGACTCCGAGACCTCCAAGAGATATATGCACCACTACAACATGCCCGGCTTCTCCACCGGTGAGGCTAAGGCTGTTCGTTCTCCCGGACGTCGTGAAATCGGTCACGGCGCACTTGCTGAGCGTTCTCTGGTTCCCGTTCTTCCCTCCGAGGAGGAATTCCCCTATGCAATCAGACTGGTCTCCGACGTCGTTTCCTCCAACGGTTCGACCTCTCAGGGCTCGGTTTGCGGCTCCACTCTGGCACTGATGGATGCGGGTGTTCCGATCAAGGCTCCCGTTGCAGGTATCTCCTGCGGTCTGATCACTGCTGAGGACGGCTCTTGGGATACCATGATCGACATTCAGGGTCTGGAAGACTTCTATGGCGATATGGACTTCAAGGTAGCAGGTACTCACAAGGGTATCACCTCCATTCAGATGGACCTCAAGATCGACGGTCTGACCCCCGAGATCATCAAGCAGGCATTCGAGCAGACTCGTGCCGGCAGAGAATATATCATCGATAACGTACTGCTCAAGGCAATCCCCGCTCCCAGAGCTGAGGTTTCCAAGTACGCTCCCAAGATGACCACCATGCACATCGATCCCGATAAGATCCGCGAGGTCATCGGTAAGGGTGGCGCCACCATTCAGAAGATCGTGGCTGACACCGGTGCAAAGATCGACATCGACGATGACGGTACCATCCGCATCGCAGCAATCAACGGTGATCAGGCAGAGGCTGCACAGGCTGCTATCGCTGCTATCGTATTCGAGCCTGAGGTTGGCTGCATCTACAACGCAACCGTTGTAAAGATCCTTGCAAGCAAGGATAAGCCCAATGAGGATATCGGATGCTTCGTTGAGTACGCTCCCGGCAAGGACGGCATGGTTCACATTTCCAAGATCTGCGACAAGAGAATCAACAAGGTGACCGATGCGGGCATTGACGTTGGCTCCGCTGTTAAGGTGAAGTACATGGGTCTGGATAAGAAGGGTCGTATGGACTTCTCTATCAAGGACGCAAAGTAATTTTTCGAAATTGAGATTGACGAAAGGAGTTTTCCATGGATAACCAAAGAGCCCCTCGCAATTATTCCACCGGCAGCGTTAAGCGTGACAACCGTCAGCAGCAGCAAAAGCTGGTCGTGATTCTGATCTGCATCGTCATCGCATTGCTTTTGGTCGTATTCATGACCATCATCGGTGCCAAGATCGTCATAGGACTGCTTGATGGCTTCGGCTTTGACAACGCAAACCCCGGTGATGTCATCTACAAGGACATCACCATTGACAAGGTGCAAACCACCTACGGTCCTCTTGCACTGGTCAATGACTCGCATGAGTACAAGTTCCCCACCGAACCGCTTGGCAACCTGGTCAACATCTGGGATTACCGTTCTGCTCATGCAAACGGCAACACCCCCTATAAGACCAATATGGATAAGCAGCTGGACGGCACTGCAATGCATGCAGTTCACCAGTGGCTGAGTGATTTCAACAAGGCAACCGGCAAGGGCGATGCAATCATCGTATCCGCTTACCGTACCGCTGAGGAGCAGGCTTCTTACTCTGTTCCCGTTGGTCAGTCGGATCACCACACCGGCTTTGGTGTCACCATCAAGATCTATGACGGCACCAACACCTATGATTTCGACCACGATCCCGAGTATCAGACATGGCTGACTGAAAACGCATATAAGTACGGTCTGGTTGTTCGTTATCCCGCTGATAAAACAGAAATCACCCACATCAACGACTATGAGAACTACTTCCATTACGTAGGCTACGGTCCTGCAAAGTATATGCACGACAATAACCTGTGCCTTGAGGAGTTTGTTGCAACCGTCAAGTCCTACTCTGTGGACAAGCCCCTGGCAGTGACCGATGCAAACAAGCAGGATTGGCTGATCTATTATGCAGCTTGTGCCGGTGATATCGCAACCATCAAGGTTCCCTCCAACTTCACCTACACCATTTCCGGTGACAATGAAGGCGGTGTGATCATTTGCGTTTCTCTGTCCAAGACCGCTGTTGAACAGCAGCAGCAGTCCGGTGCCGAAACCGCAGCACAATAATTCAAAATCAAATCAGAGGGTCTTATGGGATCCTCTGATTTTTTCTGAAAAGCTCTATTTGATCACAAGAAAATGTCAATAATGCAAAAATTTCTGCATTACATGCAAAACTGCTCTTTTGTGCAAAAAAGTTCTTGAAATGGTCAAATTTTAGTCACAATCAAATTGTATACTGAATTAACCGACAACAAATCCCCTGAAAGGAGATTTTCTCTATGAAGAGAATTCTTGTATATTTGCTGGCAGCGGCTATGCTGCTGACCTGCCTTGCACTGGTTTCCTGCACAGGCGAAACCACCAATCCCGATCAGCCCGGCGGCACCAATGCCACCGAAAACAACGGTCCTACGTTGGATGGCATGATCGACTGCTACATCGAGTTCAGCGGTACCTCCTATACCACCACTGATACCTCCGCAGTCAAGGTTGACGGCTCTGCCCTGACCATCATCAAGCCCGGCACCTACGACCTTTCCGGTACGCTGGATAACGGTCAGATCATCGTCGAGGTCACCAAGGCAGATCGCGTCACACTGATTCTGAACAACTTCACCGGCTCCAACTCCTCCTCCGCAGTGATCTGGGTCAAGAGCGCGGACAAGGTTTACCTGGAGGTCAAGACCGGCACCACCAACACCCTGACCGATGGCTCCGCTTACGTATTTGCAAATCCTGCCGATACCAAGCCCAACGCTTGCATTTATGCTGCTGATGACCTCTCTATCAAGGGTCACGGCACACTGATCGTCAACGGCAACTACAACAACGGCATTGGCTGCAAGAACGACCTTTCTATCAACAACGTTAAGCTGACTGTCAACGCAGTCAACAACGCGCTCAAGGGCAACAACAGCGTCACCATCAAGGGCGATGCCGAGGTGCTGGTTGAAGGCGCTGAGGACGCCATCAAGGCCGATTCCCTGGACGAGGGTAAGGGCTACGTTACCGTCACCGAGAACGCCAAGGTCACCGTCCATTGCGATGACGACGGCCTGCAGGCAACGCAGAACATCACCATCACCACCGGTGCAACCGTTACCACCTACGCAAAGGGCAACAGCGTCAACTGCGATGGCATTCTGACCATCGACGAGGGCTGCCTGATTGAAAACGCAGTCGACGGTGCAACCGAAGCTGCACAGTAAAAATCAAAAAACAAAGAACGCTTTGCATACGCAAAGCGTTCTTTTTTGCTTTTATAACTGATCTGCCATGTCCAGGATCAGTCGCTCGGTCTTGTCCCAGCCAAGGCAGGGGTCAGTGATCGACTTGCCGTAGTAGCCGTCGCCGATCTTCTGAGCACCATCCTCGATATAGCTCTCGATCATCAAGCCCTTGACCAAGCCCCTGATATGCTCGGAATGACGGCAGGAGTGCAGGATTTCCTTGGCAATTCTGACCTGCTCTGCCCACTTCTTGCCCGAATTTGCATGGTTGGTGTCCACCACAACTGCGGGCAGTTTCAGGTCTCTCTTAGCATATTCCTCATAAAGGTGCTCCAGATCCTCATAATGGTAGTTGGGCAGGGATTGACCGTGCTTGTTGACGTAGCCGCGCAGAATGGCGTGCGCGTAAGGGTTGCCCTCGCTGACGACCTCCCAGCCTCTGTAAAGGAAGGTGTGCGAATGCTGCGCTGCCGTAATGGAATTGAGCATGACAGAAATATCACCGCTGGTAGGATTCTTCATACCGCAAGGAATATCCAAGCCGCTGGCAACCAATCTGTGCTGCTGATTCTCCACACTGCGCGCACCGACTGCCACGTAGGAAAGCAGATCGGAGAGGTAGCGATGATTTTCGGGATACAGCATTTCATCCGCCGTGGAAAGCCCGGTCTCCTCCAGCACTTTGATATGCAAAGAACGGATCGAAATAATGCCCTTGAGCATATCGGGTGCAATGTTCGGGTCGGGCTGGTGCAGCATGCCCTTATAGCCGTCACCTACCGTTCTGGGCTTGTTGGTATATACACGCGGAACGATCAGGATCTTATCTTTCACCTGCTCCTGAAGTTTTGCCAGTCTGCCCACGTAATCCAGCACGGGGGCTTCCGAATCCGCTGAGCACGGACCGATGACAAGCAGCAGCTTGTTGTTTGTGCCTTCAAAAATGCCCTTGATCTCGGCATCCTTGCTTGCCTTAACGGCAGCCAGCGCGTCTGTGAGCGGATACATTTGCTTGATATCCTGCGGAATGGGTAATTTTCTTTTGAAATTCATGCTCATGGTAACGTATCTCCGACTTTTTATTTGGTACTGTAAGAACCGACAAGCTTGAGCTTGTCACACATGGGACTCAGCGCGCGCAGCATTTGCTTGCCGTTTTCATTGCGCACGTCCCCTTCACACTCCACGTAGAAATAGTAGTTCCACGCGAGATCCTTCATGGGTCTGGAGTGCAGCGAGCGCATATTGTAGCCGTATGCGCCAATGATATTGATGGCTTGCGCCAGCGCGCCTGCCTGGTGCTTGACCGTAAACATCAGCAAAAAGCTATCATCGGGGCGGCCTGCGCCCTGATTTTCGGTGCGTGTAAAGCATGCAAAGCGCGTGGTATTGCCCGCACTCTGATTGATGCCGCGCTCCAGCACCTCAAGCCCGTACAATCTTGCCGCCTGCACGCTGCCAATGGCTGCCACGTGCTGCTTGCCAAGCTCGGACACAAACTTGACTGCCAGTGCCGTGTTGGAATAAGGGGTACGGATCTCGATCTTATGCTCGTTCAGATACCCTTCGCACTGCGCCAACGCCTGCGGATGGCTGATCACCTCACGCACATCCTCTGCCTTGGTGCCGGGCAGCACAAGCAAATTCTGCTCCACGGCAAGATCCACCGTGCGGTTGAGATACAGTGAACCTGAAAATACCAGATCCATGACCTGACCAACCTCGCCTGCAAAGCTGTTTTCGATGGGCAACACGCAAACGTCGCAATCCCCTGCCTCCACGGCATGATATGCCGCAATAAAGTCCGCGCAGGAAATATACTCCCCATCGGGATACAGCAGCTCTGCCGCCTCGGAGGCAAACGCGCCCGGCACGCCACCGTATGCTACACGCATGCCACGAATCAGTCTTTGCTGATAATCGCGAGAGAGCTTCATGGTATAACGCAGGAAATTGACGTAATACTCACGAAATACGGGGTCCTCCACAAGCGCACTGTTCTGTGCGATCAGCGCGTCTTCCCTGCTCTGATCCAGCACGGGCAACCCCCGTTCCTTTTTATATTCAGCCACCAGCGCAGCAGCCTCCATTCTCTTGCAGAACAATTTTGCGATCTCGGCATCCACCTCGCCGATCGTTTTTCTTGCTCTTTGCAGCTTGTCCATGATTCAGAGGACTCCTTTCAAAAAAATATTGCAGATACCATAGCATCTGCAAATAAAAATCCGCAGAATGCCCCTCGGGCATTCTGCGGCAAAATTCGATATCGTCAAACTTACGCGGTCAAGAACACCCGGAATCCGAGAAAATAACCGCAATAAAATCGTGTCTTTTGCATGATATTTCTCCTTTCCCGATGAACTTACCAACATTATAAACCCATTTTTCCTGCTTGTCAAGGCTTCTGCGCATTTTTTTGCACGTATGCTACAGCCTCTCGAATATCCGAGCACGCATCCAGTGCCTGCTCGGCAAGCTGCGCATCGCATCCGGAAAGCTCGCGGATGATGCGAATACAGCGCAATCTCAGCTTTTGATTGGTGGGGCGCACGTTGACCATCAGGTTGCCCATCACTCTGCCGGTTTTGATCATCGCACCGGTTGAGAGCATGTTAAGCACCAGCTTTTGTGCCGTGCCTGCCTTGAGACGCGAGGAGCCCGTGATCACCTCTGGACCCACCACGGGAGCAATGGTCACGCGGCAGATCGGGTGCATAAGGCTTGCGGGATTGCAGGTCACACCGATCGGCACAGCGCCCAACTGTGCTGCCGCTTGCAACGCCCCCAGCACGTAAGGTGCTCCGCCCGAGGCGGAAAGCCCTACGACCACGTCGCCTGCCTTGACACCGTCGGCAATCATATCTGCCATTCCCTGCTCAGCACTGTCCTCCGCTCCTTCGGACGCCCGGAACATCGCCTGCTTGCCGCCTGCCATCACGCCTCGCACCAGCTCATAATCCACACCAAAGGTGGGAGGACACTCCGAAGCATCCAGCACACCGAGTCTGCCCGACGTACCCGCTCCTACGTAGATCAGATGTCCGCCCTGCTCCATTGCCTGCGCGATCAGATCAATGGCTTGTGCGATATGCTCGCTCTCTGCTGCTACGGCATCCTCTACCACGCGGTTTTCCTCTGCCATCAGTCGCACCATTTCAAGAGTTGGCAGCTGATCGATCTCCATGGTGCGCGGATTGCGTGCTTCTGTATTCAAAGATTGATAATCGGGGCGAATTTCACTGCTCATGGCAACTCCTTTGGAATAAACCCTTCAAAAATAATGCCCTCACCGCGCGCCTTTGCCGGAATCTGCTCCTGCGCACGCACCGTCCACACGTAAGCCGGGGCACGATACAGATATTTACAGATCATAAACGAGAGATTGTGCACACTCTTCTGCCCGTAAGCCAGAAAATGCGGCTTGGCGAGCACGTTGGTGGCAAGAATGGTGATCAGGAAATAGAACAACTTATTGCCGCCCTTTTCCTTGAGCAAATTGCTAAACAGCTGTCCGCGCACCACGTCGGGGCGGTTTTTGTAGTACCAGCGCACCAGCAAGGGGTTAAACGACTCAATCATGTAGGGTCCCTTGTATTGCGAGAGAATCTCGTTTGCCACGGGACAAAGGCTTGTATCCAGGGCGGCGCCCTTAAGCTCTACGAGCAGTGGCACGCGACCGTCCACCAGCTCCAGAAGCTCTTCGAGCGTAGGAATCTTCTGATCGCTATTAAGCAATCGAAGCTCGCCGAGCTCTGCCAGTGTTTTGTCCTCAACTCTCCCCTCTACGCCGCACATGCGAATCAGGGTATCATCGTGGAACACCACCACGTGACCGTCACGCGTTTTGTGAATGTCAAATTCAATACCGTATCCTGCATCCACAGCCTTTTTGAAGGCAGCGAGCGAGTTCTCGGGCGACTTTTGATCCCAAAGCCCTCTGTGTGCAAATTGGGTGCCGTACACGCTCATATCGATACGGCGCGCAGAGGCAGGCTTGATCAGAATCAGATATACGATAACCAACAGCACCGCAACAGCGGCACAGATCAGACAGATGATCAGTTCGGGTGGCATAATCAATGCTCCTTTTTCTTCAGTCTCGGGGTATCACCGTGCTTAACAAACAGCATGGTAAAGAATGCAAGAATAATGCAAACGGTAGCATACGGGAACAGCGTGCGCATATCGATCTCTAAGAATACACCGCAGAGAATGGGAGTGATGATCTGTGCCGACATGCTGGCTGTGTAATAAAACCCGGTGTACTTTCCCACGTTGCTGCCCTTGGCAAGCTCTACGACCATGGGATAACTGTTGACGTTGATAGCAGCCCAGCTGGCGCCTACTGCGGCATATACCGCATAGGTGACCCAAACCGGTGTGGTGGTTGTGACAAAGCACATCACGCCAAAGGCAACTGCCAGAATGCCAACGCCTGCAAGCACCGTCTTTTTTCTGCCCCATATGGCAGACAGCTTGCCGATCGGGAAATACGAGACAATGCCCATGATCCCACCAATGGCATACGGGATATTATAGTCAATGCCGCCAAGCGCGTCGCTCATATACACCGACAGCTTGCTCTCCATTGCGTTATAGCCCATGTACCAAAGCACTACCGACGCAAGGATCAGAATCAGCGAGGCAATCTCACCGCGGCTGAGCTTTCGCTCCCCTGCCTGCTCATCCTCTTCCAAGCAGACAATGCCCTGCTTTGTCAGCTGCTCGGCATCCGCCTCCATCTCAGCAGACCATTTTTTCTCTTTGACCAGCACCAGAAAGGCAATCAATGCAGCGACCATATAAATGGCAATGATGCCAAAGAACAGTCTGTAATCCATAAGCACCTGATCAGGGCGACCTGTGCCAAGCACCATACCAAGCACCAGTACAAACAGCACGCCAAGCGAGCCCATCAGATTGATCATGGCATTGCCCTGCGAGCGCAGCGGCTTGACGGTCACGTCAGGCATCAGCGCAACGGCAGGCGAGCGGAAGGTGCCCATTGCTACCAGCAAAAGCAACAGCACAACCACGAAAATGATCAGGTAGAGCGGCTGACGGTTGCTGATCTGCTTGGCATACGCTTGCCTTGCAGGCACAACGATCTTGGCATATTCCTCGGTCACCATAGAGGTCGCACCGCCGTTCTCATCGACCTGATACATGGAGATCTGCAAAAACTCCTGCTTGCTCATATGCTCTTGCAGCGGCTTTTGCTCCTTTTCATATTCAAAGGTAGGGTTTGCCTCCCACAGCTCCTCCAGCGATTGTTCGTATGCCTCGGGGCTTGTGGGAGAGACGTCCTGCAGTAGCCCCAGCTGCGCATAATCCGCAACGGAAACAAGAACCAAAAGCACGGCAGAAATGATCGTTCCCCAGAAAATAAAGGGGGTTCTGCGCCCATGCTTGGACTTGGACTTATCCGACAGCGCGCCGAAGACAGGCAGTAAAAACACTGCCAGCACGTTGTCCAGCGCCATAATGGCACCTGACGTTACCTGAGAAAGTCCGAATTTGTCGGTCAGGATCTTGGGCACAATGGAATTGTATCCATACCAGAAAGCAGTGATAAACATAAACACAATGCCGACTGAGAGCACCTTTTTGTAATTCAGCTTCAAATTCATGCTCTCTCCTTTATTGCATACGCGGCACGCAGCACGGCAGCCTGCGTCTTGGCATCGGGCACAAGTCCTTGGCAAATATCCGCCACCAGCTGCTCAAGCGGAATCTTGACCGTCTCAATGAACTCGTCCTCATCAAAATCGGTCTCTCCGAAATTTAAGCCCTGCGCCATGTACATGTGTATGACCTCATCAATCAGCGCAGGCGTGGTATAGAGCGGTCCAAGGTAAGTCAAGTCCTTACACGTCGCGCCGGTTTCCTCGCGCAGCTCGCGCAAAGCGGCAGAGGCGGGATCCTCATCGGGAAAATCCAGTTTTCCTGCCGGGATCTCCAGCACGGTCTTGCGGTGCGCATAGCGGTATTGCTTGACGCAAACCACCTCACCCTCGTCCGTAATCGGTACGATACACACAGCACCAATGTGCTTGCAGTATTCGCGAAAGCCCGTTTTTCCGTCGGGCAACAAAATATCGTCTCTGTAAAGATGTAGCACCTTGCCGTCAAAAATCAGTTGGCTGTGAAGTTGCTTTTCGGTATTATCCATTGTGTTCTCCTAAAGATTGTTACCTTTTATTATACATGACATCACAAAATTTGTAAAGGGCTTGCGAGAAAGAAAAAAATATGATACAATATGTGCATGATCACTCATGATGGGAGGTGCCTTGTATGATACAGGAACAACACGCGCGTTCTCTTCCGCTTTTGGGGCAGGACGGGCTTGAAAGGCTGCAAGGTGCACGCGTTGCCGTGTTTGGTATTGGCGGCGTGGGCGGACATTTGTGCGAAGCGTTGGCTCGCGCAGGCGTGGGCGAGCTGCATTTATTTGACAAGGATACCGTTTCTCTGTCCAATATCAATCGCCAGGCTGTTGCGCTGCACTCCACCGTAGGCAGACCTAAGGTAGAGGTTATGCGCATGCGCATAGCGGATATCAATCCCGCATGCCGCGTGGTAACGCACGAGGTTTTTTATCTGCCCGAAAATGCGGATGATTACGATCTTTCCTCCTTTGATTATATTGCGGACGCGATTGATACCGTCAGCGCCAAGATCGAGCTGATCCTACGCGCCAAGGCAGCAAACGTGCCCATCATCAGCGCAATGGGCGCAGGCAACAAGCTGGATCCCTCTGCCTTTCGCGTAGCAGATCTTTCCAAAACGCAGGGCTGCCCACTGGCGCGCATCATGCGCCGTGAGTTGGGCGCGCGCGGCATTCGCCACTTGTGCGTGGTATACTCCGAGGAAAAGCCGCATCCCTCTCGCCTGCCATCCGAGCACGGCAAGGCAACGCCGGCATCGGTTTCGTTCGTGCCTCCGGTCATGGGCTTGATTATGGCGGGCAAAATCGTGCGGGACCTTGCACGCATTTCCTCTGAAGGCGAGGTGACGGTATGAAACTGCCTGTCAAATTGTATGACTTTTCAATTCGCAGCGCAATCATGGTGATACTGGCATATCTGTGCCTGATCGGTCTTTTTGCAGGTGCAGGCGCAGGTGCGGAAAATCCCCTGCCCTATATCATCATCGTCGCGGTGCTGATCGTTTCATTCGTTGTGCTGTTTTGGTATTTCGTAGGCAATCCCATCAAGCTTTATGAGAGCGGATTGCTGCGCGGCAAGCTTTTCGTGGACAAGAAAAACGTGATCTGCACCGTATATTACAACCAAAGATTCCGCGAAATGACCATTCAGCTTGAGGATAAAAGCCGTCGCGGCACAACCAACAGCAAAGGCAAGCCCTACGCGCCGCTTTCGGTGCAAGCCACCAAACAAAACGTTGCCAAAATACAGGCATGGCTCGGAAAACCACTGGAGATTCCCGAAAAGCCCCACAAATTCTCACGTAAATAAGGTGTCAATATGTCCAAAAACTCACATGAAATTCAATGCCCGCGCTGCGGCAAGGTGCGAAAGAGTCGCCACGGGGCTTGCGAGCACTGTGGCTATGACGGCTACGTGCCTATGAGCGATGAGCAGATCAAAAAAATCAAGCTGATCCTGTATCCCATCGCCATTGTTTTAGCGATCATTGCTATTTTTGTCGTCCCCCTTCTTTTCACAAAAGCATAAACAAAAAATCCGCCGCACGAGCTCCGTGCAGCGGATTCTGTTTGTATTACGTGATATCTGACAGCGAGCCATCGAGTGCGCGCACCTTCGTGTGGTAATATTTCTCTTGAAAATATACAGCCCGCGCCATGTCACGTGCCGAATATTCCTCGCCCATCGGCGCCATGATCAGCTTGTCCTCCACGTCGTCCGCGCGGTACACGATACCGATAATGCGTCCCGTATAGGACGAAATCTCGTGATCAACACCCATCAGGTACACGTCCAGCTCTTCCCCATCTCCGCCAAGCACGCCCGGAATGTATCCATAGTTGATGGGATAGATCAGAGTCTTTTCTCCTTTTGTATGTACGTAGCCGATCGGGCGATCAATCTCAATAGTCACGGTTTTTCCGAGATACGCCTCAACCTGCTCGTGTCGCTCTTTCAAATCCATTATCCGTTCCCTCAAAAGAAAGTCAGTTTTCCTCAGGCGCACGATAAGCAAAGCGGAAGGGTCTGCCCTGCTCGGGCTTGGAAAGCCGCTCGATCATGGGCTGCACAGACATAATGCGCTGATCCGAGCCTGCATCATAGCGATAGAACAGCCCATCCTCGGCAGGTCCCGCATTGATAAACACGTGACGGGGATACGAGCGATACTGATCGGGCAGCGCAGGCGGCATATGATACGAGTCCCCCTCAAAGATCAGGTCTCCCGGGAGTACCTTTGCGGCATCCTCAATGCGAATAAAGCCACTTGCTACCAAAAATTCCTCCAGATTTGGAGAAAAATACAACGGCAATCCCTTGCGCGTTGGCTGATGCTCGGTATATCCCGCTTCATACAGCACCCAGCCGCAAAAGCGGTCGCAGGATACAATCTTCTCGGGGTGCTCGGAATGCTTATCCAGCGCGGGATTTTGGTCCGCGTCGCCATAGGTGTAGCCATGCTCGCGCATGTAATCGGCAACACACTTGGCATGGTACAGAATATGCGATGCCACAGCACTGCCCGCAGGCGACCATATAAATCTTCCCTCCTCATCACAAACAGCGTAACCGTACACACGCTTTTCCTCCGCCTCTTTTTTGGCGTTCTCAACGTTGTCAAACGCTTCGGGCAAGCGACTCTCTGCACCGTGAAAAGGAATATAAAGATAAAACATAGGCACCTCCGAGGTTGATAAATCTTTGCAAATCCAGTATAGCACAACCATAAGTGAAAGTCAAGATTGCTTCCGAATCATTGTTTTGGCACGTTCTTGATGATATCCTCTGCCCTTTTTCCTCTTCATCTAACTATCCACCCTTGACAAAGCGCGCGACAAATAGTAAGATATAATTGTAAGACTTCATCAGTCTCTATAATTCTGCAAGGAGGTTGCTCAAAGCTTTTGAGCTTACAAAAACATGAAAAAGAAACTGCTTTGCGGCATACTGGCTGCGCTGATGCTTCTCCCCTTGGTTGCCTGCACCCAAAACGAAAATCCCCCGATGGAAACCGATGGCACCGAAACGCCCGCCACAACAGTGTCCGATACCGAAAGCTCCACCGAGCAGCCCACCGAGCCCGAGCCCGAAACCGAGCCGCCTATTGAAATTGAGGTGCCCGCTTTCGAGGATATCGGACTGATCGAGCAAATTCCGCAAGAGGATAACCGCACCATCCTGCACTATGATTTTGCCACATATAAAAAATACAATCAACTGCTGGGCGACACTGCTCTTGTTTTCACCTCCAACAAGGACTACACACTGGACAAGCAAAACGGTCTGACGCTGACCGAGGACGGTTGGAACAGCGTGGGCTTTGCACACACGCTCCGCGAGGAATACACAGCAAAGACGTTCATTACCAACCACGGCGTCCAGAGCAACGTACGCTCTATCATGTTCGGTTGCCGCGTCACACGCGCCAATCACCTTTACATTGACAGCGGCCTGTGGTTCACCTTCTCTGAAAACGCAGTTTACGCCACAGTCAAGAATGGCTTTACCGCACTGGTTGGCAATAATTTCGGCTTTAATGCCAAGGACGGCATTGAAGTCACCCTTCACGATGACGGCACCAACATTGAATGCCTGGTAAACGGTGAGCTGGTTGCCAAGGCCGTCCTTGAGCAAACCTGCCTTGTAGTCTACGATGCCGCAGGTACGGAGATCGGACGCACGCCCGACCTTGAGCGCATTGCGCACGGAGATACCTGGGGCAACGTCCGCACCATGTCCCACTTCGCCAATTCCGTTACAAAATCCATGAGCTTGGAAACAGGCACCATGATTCCTTACACACCGAACGATACCGTCACCGAGCTCAGAGAGGGCTACTCCTATCTGCTTTGTGACAAGACCCAGATCAAAGCTGCATATCCCATTACCATGAAAGAAGGCATGACCCTGCTGGATGCGCATGCCGCCGCTACCCTCTTTGGCTTTACCTGCACGGTATCCGAGGACGGCAACACGGCAACGCTGACTCGCGGCAATGCCACGCTGACCTTTACAGCCGGCTCTGCCAAGGTAGATTTCAACGGTACTGCCTACGACTGCCCCACCACGGTTTCCCGCAAGGGCGCCATTCTGATCTGCGCGGATTTCCTGGCGCGCTGGATGGGCTACACCGTTACCCCCAACGACACCTCCACTTACATCACCGCAACCGCAGAAGCGCTGACAGATGAGCGCAAGCAAGCCCTTGCAGACCGCTATCAGCTTTATGCAGACGTGATTTACAACTATGATGACGTAGAAATCGAGCAAACCGGTGTTGGCAAGTTCGAACCCACGCCCTATGAGGATCGCCTGGTTGGCATCGCGTATTCTACTTGGCTGTGCACAAAAATCATCAGCTGGGGTAAAAGCACCTGGGATACACCGCTTTACGGCAACTATTACTCCGATGACCGCGAAATGATCGCCAAGCACGCAGAGCTTTTGCGCGACGCGGGCGTGGACTTCATTTTTATCGACTGGACCAACAACACCACCTACGATCCCGAAACCATGCAATCCCTTTCCGATTTCCGTATGATCGAGACAGCAACAGAGCTGGTCTTTGAAATTTTCTCCACCATTGAAGGCGCTCCTAAGATCTGCATCTTTGCAGGCCCCGGACACTCCGGCATTGAAAACGTGGATAATGGCAAGCACCAGAAAAAAGTGGATCAGATCTACACCTCCTTTGTGGAAAAATATCCCAATCAGTATTTCCATTACGAGGGAAAGCCCTTGCTTATGTGCTACGGTGCTACCCCCAACCAGTACGGCAGCCGTCCCAAGTGGACGGATGACCGCTTTACCATCCGTTGGGCAACCGGCTATCTTGGTCAGCAATCCTCGCTGATCAACCAAAAAACCATGGTTACACGTAATCAATGGTGGAGCTGGGAGGAAAGAGGTCTGCAACCCTTCTCTGTGCTGGACGGACGCGTTGAATGCGTGACCTGTACTGCAGCCAGCAGAGGTCAGGGAGACGAGGGAGACGCAAACTATATTCCCGCATACGGAAGAGAAAACGGCTTGACACTCAAAAAGCAATTCCAGCGTGCCAACGATCTGGGCGCAGGCATGGTGATTCTCGTTTCCTGGAACGAATGGACTAAGGGCGAGCAGCCCTCCCCCGAGGTCTCCAAGGATCTGGAGCCTTCCGTGATCCACGGCACCTTCTACTATGACCTGCTTTGTGAGCAGATCAAAAAGTTCAAGGGACAAATCAATACCGAAGCAACAGAATAAAGAAACGGAGAATCATGATGAAAGACCGATTCAGCTCCGTCCTGCCCATCGGAGTAGGACTTTATGAAAAAACACCTGCAGATCAGCGTAAGGTCGGCATTGCCTACACGACCTGGCATTGCGACGTTCTTCCCGGTTGGGGAGCAAAAACGTGGGATCTCCCTTTGGACGGACCCTATAATTCCGACGACCGCGACGTGATCCGTAAGCACGCGATTTTGCTGCGCGACGCAGGCATTGATTTCGTCTTTGTGGACTGGACGAACAATACCTGCTACAATCCCGAAAAGCAGCGTGACTCCTTACCCACCTTCCGCATGATTGAAGAAGCAACAGACGTGCTGTTCGAGGAATGGTCAAAGATCGAGGGCGCACCAAAGATCTGCATCTTTGCAGGCCCCGGACACAGCATGCCCGAAAACTTGGAAAACGGCAATCATCAAAAGAAGGTGGATCAGATCTGGCGCGACTACGCAGCGAAATACCCCGATCTCTATTACAATTACGATGGCAAGCCGCTCTTGATGTGCTACGGTGCCACCCCCAATTTCTACGGTGCCGATCCCGAATGGACGGATGATCGCTTTACCGTGCGCTGGGTGACCGGCTACGTTGGGCAGCAGGACGACCTTTTCGATGAAGAGACCATGCGCTCCTATCACTTCTGGAGCTGGGAGGAACGTGCAACTCAGACCTACACGGTCAAGGACGGCAGAGTCGAATGCATTTCGGTCACCGCCTCCAGCCGCGCACAAGGCAAAGAGGGAGATCGCGGCTACATCCCCGCCCGCGGCAGAAGAAACGGTGAGACGTTCAAGGAACAATTCAACCGCGCCTGCGAGCTTGGTGCAGGCATGGTACTGCTGATCTCCTGGAACGAGTGGACCAAGAGCGAGCAGCTTTCGGTAGAGATCTCCAAGGACCTCGAGCCTTCGCAGATCCACGGCACCTTCTACTACGACCTGCTGTGCGAGCAGATCAAAAAGTACAAGGAGCTGGACTCGTAAAATAAATAAAGAAACGGACACGTCACAAGGGTCAAACCCAAATGATGTGTCCGTTTTTCTTCTTTTCGTAGGGGGCATTCACGAATGCACCGCCTCTCTCTATTCTCTTCCCACCAAATAATCCAAGGTCACGTGATAATAATCTGCTAACCGAATAGCAACCCACAACGGCAGCTCACGCTCGCCACACTCATAGCGTCGGTATACGGTTAATTGCATGTTCAGCATATCCGCAACGTCTTTTTGGGTCAGATCATGATCCTCTCGCAGATCTCTGACTCTACGGTAAACAAACATAATAACCTCCTTCGCTTTTATAACTATTATGAGATTATTATATAAAATAACACCGTAAGGTGTTGACAAATAACACCATTCGGTGCTATAATATAGAGGAATTACCAATCGAGATAGCGTTTTTCGGTACGTGGGCTTCGGTTAGCGTAGTTTTTTACTAAAAAAGGAGGAAAACATGAAACGAAACATCAGTCTATTGCTACTTGTTTGTACATTATTGCTGTGTCTGATTTCCTGTGGAAATCAAAATGAGTCTGGCTCTTCAAGTAATGGAAACTCAAGTAATGGAAATTCAAGTACAAATACTACAAACTATGATCCTAACACAAAAGCTGAATTATCTGTATCAGACAGACAAGATTTGGCAGAAAAGGAGCTTTTGGCAGAAACCTTTCGCAGCTTTACCAGCCAATCTTATTTGAATTATTACACCATCCAAGAACAAAAATTTAATATTGATGCCACCAGATATAGAATCGGTAGTGTTCAAAGAAACGGAAACACCTTTAAGTTTTACATCACCTTCTATTTCTACGATAATTATGGAAATGTAAAGGCAGTGGTTGAAAAAACAGGTGAAGTCGATGTTGACATTTATGGAAATGTCGAACGAGTTATTGAACCGAGCTTCTATGATATGGATTTTTATTAAGAGCTAACATTAATATGTACATACTCTAAGCCGTAGACCGAAATATAGGCTTGGCAAAAGAATAGCCGCATCCTTTATTGGATGCGGCTGTTCTTTTACAAAAATCGGACACATCACCGTGCAAAAACACGTAAATGATGTGTCCAACTTTTTTTGAATTTTGTATGGGGCATTCACTCTTGCCCCGCGGTCGATTCGTGAATCGACCCTACGAAATCCTTGAAAATCAAGGAATTACTTGCAAGCTTCCTCAATAGCAACTGCCACAGCCACGGTCATACCAACCATGGGGTTGTTACCAGCGCCGATCAGACCCATCATCTCTACGTGAGCGGGTACGGAGGAAGAGCCGGCGAACTGAGCGTCACCGTGCATTCTGCCCATGGTGTCGGTCATGCCGTAAGAAGCAGGGCCTGCAGCCATGTTATCGGGGTGCAGAGTTCTACCGGTACCGCCGCCGGATGCTACGGAGAAATACTTCACGCCGTTCTCGTTACACCACTTCTTGTAGGTGCCTGCAACGGGGTGCTGGAATCTGGTGGGGTTGGTGGAGTTACCGGTGATGGAAACGCCAACGTTCTCCAGTCTCATGATAGCAACGCCTTCCGGAACGCTGTCAGAGCCATAGCACTTAACCTTTGCTCTGTCACCGTTGGAGTAAGCGGTTTCCTTCACAACGTGAACTTCCTCGGTGTAAGGATCGAACTGGGTCTGTACGTAGGTAAAGCCGTTGATTCTGGAAATGATCATAGCGGCATCCTTGCCCAGACCGTTCAGAATAACGCGCAGGGGCTTGGTTCTTACCTTGTTTGCGTTGAGCGCGATCTTGATTGCGCCCTCTGCAGCTGCGAAGGACTCGTGACCTGCCAGGAAGCAGAAGCACTCGGTCTCCTCGGAGAGCAGCATCTTGCCCAGGTTGCCGTGGCCAAGACCAACCTTACGGTTCTCAGCAACAGAGCCGGGGATGCAGAAGGACTGCAGGCCGATGCCGATAGCGGCAGCAGCGTCAGCAGCCTTGGTGCAGCCCATCTTGATTGCGATAGCAGCACCTACGGTGTATGCCCACTTTGCATTCTCAAATGCGATGGGCTGGGTTTCTTCAACGATCTTGTAAGGGTTGATGCCCTTAGCATCGCAGATTTCCTTGCATTCGTCGATGGAGGAAATTCCATACTGATTGAGTACGCCAAGGATCTTAGCCTCGCGTCTTTCATAACCTTCAAAATGTGCCATTACGATATTCCTCCTTCAATTATTCCTTGCGGGGGTCAATGTACTTAGCAGCTTCAGCAAATCTGCCGTAGGTGCCCATTGCCTTTGCATATGCCTCGTTAGGCTCCATGCCCTTCTTGATGAAGTCGGTCATCTTGCCCAGAGAAACGAATTCGTATCCGATTACCTGATCATTCTCATCCAGAGCCATTCTGGTGCAGTAGCCCTCGGTCATTTCCAGGTAACGAACGCCCTTTGCCTTGGTGCCGTACATGGTACCAACCATGCTTCTCTCACCCTTGCCAAGGTCTTCCATGCCTGCGCCGATAACCAAGCCGCCCTCAGAGAATGCGGACTGGCTACGACCGTATACGATCTGCAAAAACAGCTCTCTCATAGCGGTGTTGATTGCGTCGCAAACCAGGTCAGTGTTCAGAGCCTCCAGAAGAGTCTTGCCGGGCAGAATCTCTGCAGCCATAGCTGCGGAGTGGGTCATACCGGAGCAGCCGATGGTCTCAACGAGCGCTTCCTCAATGATACCGTTCTTAACGTTCAGGGAAAGCTTGCAAGCACCCTGCTGAGGTGCACACCAGCCCACACCGTGGGTGTATGCGGAAATATCGGTGATCTGCTTTGCCTGTACCCACTTGCCTTCTTCGGGAATGGGAGCAGGACCGTGATCAGGACCCTTGGCGACCTTGCACATGTGCTGTACTTCAAGGCTCATTGCATATTCGCAGTTGTTTTCAATGCTCATGATTGTTTATCTCCTTATCAAAATTTTACTTGTTGGATTCCATTGCCTCGATCAAGGGGCTGATCGCCTCCAGATACTTCTGCGCGATCAGGCAAGCGCCATCCTCGGTGGGATGCACACCGTCAGCGGCATACACGGTCTTGTCCTCTGCCTTGTCCGCCTCGAAAATCTCGTGCATGGGCAGATAAACGTCCGCATACTGCTCAGCCAGACGCGCTATGATCTCCTGCTTTTCGGCAAGCTCAGCCTTCAGGTTTTGCTTATCCGGCACGTCGATCAAAAAGGGCTGGATGATCATGATCTTGGCGTTGGTTTTTTGCTTGATTTGCTCAAGCAGCGTGGTATAATTGCGTTCAAATGCCTCGTTTGAGGTATAAACGCAATCAAAGGCATAATGATGCCACACGTCATTGATGCCAATCAAAATAGAAACTATATCGGGTTGTATTTCAATGAAATCACTTTGCATTCTTTCAAGCAGATTCTCAGTGCGATTACCACTGATGCCAAGGTTGACAAATGCAAAATCAATATCGGGAAACGCGTCCTCCAGCATAGCAGATGCATACTTGGGGTATCCAAAGCCCATGTCGGAGGACTGACTTCGGTCTCTGCCCGCGTCGGTTACGCTATCCCCTTGAAACAAAATCTTCATAATCTCTTATTTTTCCTCTCAGTCTACGATCTCACCGTAAATCTCACCGAATGCGCAAGCAGCGTTGCATTCGTCGGTATCGATGTGCATAGCCAGAGCGAACTTATCGCTGACACGGCAAACAACGTCATCAAAGATCAGAGAACGAGCGGAATTGATACGAACCTTGACGATCTGACCGTTGGTTACGCCCAGTGCCTCTGCCTCTTCGGGACGCATGTGAATGTGTCTCTTTGCAATGATCACGCCGCTGTCAATGGTCAGCTCGCCGCAAGGACCAACCAGCTTCACGCCGGGGGTGTTTGCAACGTCGCCGCTCTCACGTACGGGAACACCGGAAATGCCCAGTGCGCGTGCGTCGGAGAAGGACAGCTCTACCTGGTTAGCAGGACGGGTGGGACCCAGAACGCTGACAGCCAGAGAGCCCTTAGGGCCGACCAGGGTGATCTTTTCATTGCCGGTTGCGAACTGACCGGGCTGGCTGAGCATCTTCTTAACAGTAAGCTCTGCGCCTGCACCGTACAGAACCTCAACGGCTTCACGGGTCAAGTGGATGTGTCTGGCGGAAGTTTCAACCAGAATTTTGTTTTCCATAATGACATCTCCTTATGTATTATAAATTTTATTTTTTACAAAAAACCGGATTTCTCCATTATCACCCTACATTATAACACAATCCTACAAAATTGTAAATAGAATTTTTGAATAATTGCTTGTGCATATCATGATAAATTTCGGGCATACTGTCAATATGAAGGATCACGGAGGCAAATATGGAGCATAAGGACGAGCCGCAGAGCAAGCAAGAACAGCTTTACCAAAACATAAAAGAAAGCGGTGGTATACTCACCCGCGGCAAGGGCGAGAACATCCACTGCCTTTCGATCATTGGGCAGATCGAGGGGCATTATATTTTGCCGGACGGGCAAAAATCCACCAAATACGAGCATCTCATTCCCCTTTTGGTTGCCATAGAGCAGGATTGCGAGGTGGATGGGCTGCTGATCCTGCTTAACACCATGGGTGGAGACGTGGAGGCAGGCTTGGCAATTGCCGAGGTCATTGCCTCCATGACCAAACCAACCGCATCCGTGGTGCTGGGCGGTGGGCACTCGATCGGTGTGCCGCTTGCCGTGGCAGCCAAGCGCTCCTTTATCGTACCCAGCGCTACCATGACCATTCATCCGGTCAGGATCAACGGGCTTGTGGTGGGCGCACCGCAGACCTACACGTATTTTTCGCAGATGCAACAGCGCATCATTCATTTCATCTGCAGCCATTCGCGCGCCAAGGAGGATGAGATCCACGCGCTGATGATGCGCCCTGATATGATCGCCACCGACGTAGGCTCGGTCATTGAGGGGAAAGAGGCGGTGGAATACGGGCTGATCGACGCGGTGGGCGGCATTGACACCGCTCTTGCGGATCTCAAAAAGCAGATCAGGCGGCATAAGAAAAAAGCATAAACGCAAAAAAACAACCCAAGCCTTGATCGGCTTGGGTTGTTTCTCTAATCAGTTCGCGCCCTTGCAGTTGCCGCAATTGGTATATCCTTGACCAAACAGCGCCTCTACCTCCTCTTCGGTTCCCGCAAAGTCCACACGGTTGGAGGGCTTGATGGTGGGAACGCTGGAGCAGGTGGTCTTATGGATCTTCTTGGAGCTCTTGTTGAGCACGTAGTGCAAAAGCCCGTCGTCAGGAATGGTGGTCTCTTCACCGGGCGTGGTAGGTCCGCCGTCCGCCTCCAGATAGCTCTCGCCCGTCGCATAGTCGATCACAACACCGGGCTGTACGTTGTACATGTAAACGTTAAAGCATACGCCCTCACCGTCGTCCTCTACCGACCAAGCCTCCATCACAGCACCGCTTGCTACCAGGTTGTTCCCCTCAAAAATGGGGGTAACGCGGTACATGACGTGGTTGTTTGTTTCCTTGATATAGTCCGCGATCATGTTCTCAAACGGAATCATGGCTTCGTTGAAATATCTGGTACCCGTGATCAGGTTGTTCGCATTGGCGTCCTCGCCCGAGATCTGCCAGCCGATCAGGTGGCAGCGGTTATACAGATTGCCACCGTTGACAATGCTGTACTGCGCCTGCACCCAGCCCGTGGGCTTGATGCTGCTGATATTTCCTCTATCGGTGGTGGGCATCAGATCCTTGCCGCAGCACGCCATGACCACGGTGCATCTGCCAAGCGAATCCAAGTCACCGTAGGTCTCATAAGACTGAGTGACAAGCTCGTCGGAGGTAAACGTGGGAACGTTGTTGTTGAGCGCATAATAGGGATTGCCGCTGTACGCAGGGATCTTGGAAAGATCGATAGACTGCTCGGGTGCTTCGGTTTCGGGCTCGGCAGTATCCTCTGTCGACCCTTCGGTGGGCTGCTCTGTGGGCTGCTCGGCAGTATCCTCCGTAGGCTGCTCTGTGGGTGTCTGTGTCGGGTCTTCGGTCGGCTGCTCTGTCGGGGCATCCGTATCGGGATCGGCAAGAGTGGTCTGTTGCTCGGTGGGTGCTTGGGTGGTATCGCCTACGGTGGTATCAATACCGCCGCCCTGTCCGTCACAAGCCGAGATGCAAAGCAGCAGTGCCAACAACAGCGCTGCCAATGCGCGCGTCAGCACGCGTTTGCCAAACAGTTTCTTGAAATCAAACATGGTTAAAACTCCTTTTCGTATCGTTCCTCGGTGATAGCTTCATGCGAATAGCCCGAAAACTCCTCGCTGTGCACTGCTGCAAAGCCAAGTGCGGATAAATCAGGCAGGAATTTCCGATCGCTCGGATACAGCCTGTTCCAACGGTACAGATAAACTGTCTGTACACGCTCCATGGGGATCTCTCCGTCCTCGGCAAAATAGTAGTCATCCTGCGCAGCATCCAGCCAAGGCGTTTGGCTGACACACAGTGCTTCTGAATCCTGCCCGAACTGCTTTGCCGTATAGGGTGTGACCCATAGTCTGCTGCCCTTCGCAAGGTCCAAAAGGCGGGCACGCAGCACGCGATCCTGGCTTTGCCTGCGGTGGTTGAACATCATGCCGCCGGCATCGTCAATGCAAACGATCAGTTTCATGCGCTCGCCTCCTTTTTCTCATCATCTTTGATACATTGTACCATAAACGCGTGCACAAAGCAAGCCCTGTGCCAAAATTTCTTGCCTTTTGTCCTCACGCGTGCTATAATGAAAGAAAACCGCACGGAGGCATTTATGATATACAACAAATTGGTCCGAGACCGCATTCCCGAGATCATCCGCCAAAAGGGCGGCAGCTGCACCACGCGCACGCTCTCGGATGCGGAATATGCAGAAGCTCTTGATCGCAAGCTTGGCGAAGAGCTTGCCGAATACCTGGATTCGCACAATCCCGAGGAGCTGGCAGACCTTTTGGAGGTCATTTACGCCTGCGGTGCGCACCTTGGGCACTCCCCTGCTGATCTGGAGCGCATCCGTGCCGAAAAAGCCGATGCGCGCGGTGGATTTAAGGGTAAGATTTTGCTTATTGAGAGTTGAAAAGCAATCCAATCGCATTTTAACGGGAGGCGAAACGCCTCCCCTACACAAACGACCAATTTGACAAATTAACAAAAGAAGCAAACCACCCTGCAGGGTGGTTTGCTTTTATTTATGCCTCGGGATCGTAGCCAAGCAGCTCGGCAAGCGTGCGCTGTTCGGTATTCATATCCGCATAGAAGCGCTCATAAAACACGTCGCGTTCCTCATAGGTGGGCGAGGAGCGCAGCATGCAGGCGTTTTTCTGCAAAAGCGGAATGCAGCAGCCATCGCCAAACAGCAAATGCTCCAGCAGCACAATGCTGACCAGCTTGAGTGCCTGCTCAAGCTTTGCCGAAAAATCACGGTCGTGCGAGGTGGCAATGGCAAAGCCATCCGGATGATTGTGCGCAATGACCACGGCTGACGCATGCTTGAGCACCGAGCGCTCAACGATTTTGCATGCAATGGGATATGCCTCATTGACCGTGCCCTCGCAGGCTACGTAAAAATCGATCATGCGCATGCCGTTATCAAACGCCATGACGTACACGCGCTCCACGCCCACCCCCACGTAATAGGGCTCTATGAATTCCCTGATCTTGCGGCAGGTATCAAACCGCTTTGTCTCGGGTCGTTGCTCAATCGCAGCACGGCGAAGCAACGCACCGGTCAGACTGAGCAGCATGGCACTCTTGGGCCCTACGCCCTCAGTCAGCTCCAGCGCGGGGATCTCTGCGCTCATCACGCCAAGCAAGCCGCGATTATCCTCAAGCAACCTGTGCGCGGTATCGTTGGTATCCCCTCTTTGCACCGCATAGTACAGCAGCATCTCCAAAAGCTCATGGGTCGCAAAGCCATCAGGCCCTTCCTGCAAATAGCGCTGTCTCATCCGCTCTCTGTGGTGTTGGTGTACGTTATTTTCCATATGATCTCCTTGTGATATGATATGTTCCATTTATTATAACGGATTTTTTGATTCGATGCAAGAGCATTTTATATTTCTTTTGTCCATTTTTGTTTTTTGTGCACACTGCTATGGGGGGCAAGTATTGACAATGGGGTCAAAAACAGATATAATGATGTCAGAAAACTCCTTTGGAGGTATGATGATGAAGTGCTTTACACGCAACACAAAGCTTGCTTGCCTGATCGCCTCTCTGCTGCTCTGCCTGCCTCTGCTGGCAGCCTGCAACAACGGTGACGTTCCCGAGGACACCACGCAAGCAACCACACAAGCTGCTACACAAGAACCCGAGGAGCAAGAGACTACCGAGCCCCCCGAGGAGCTGACCACCGAGCAGCCCGCTACCGAAGAGACTACCGAGCAGCCTACCACCGAAGAGACCACCGAGGCGCCCGAGCCCGAGCTTCTGACCTCGCTTTCCTTCTCTTCTCTGCCTGCCGACATCGAGCTTTCGGATTATTTCTTCATGGCAAATCATTGCAAAGCCACCCTGGAGCAGACCGAGGACGGGCAGGTACTGGCGCTGAGTACCAAGTCCATTTCCAATCCGGGTGCCAGCGATCCTTACGTGTATTTCAAGCACGCACAGCTGGTCAAGGATCTTGGCTATGAAGCAGTAAACACGCGCGAATACCCCTATCTTGTACTGCGCGTGCGCGGTGCAGGCTTGACCGGCGGTATTTTCTCGTTCTACGGCTATAGCACCAAAACGCCCTCGGGCACCGGTGTAACCGGTCAGGTGGATTACCGCCTGCAGAAAACCGAGGATTGGCAGTACCTTTGGATCGACCTCTCCAAATACAGCAAAAACCTGCAGCTCTTCCGCTTTGACATGGAAAACATGGCAGGTGCGGACGGTGAGGTGCTGTATATTGACGAGATGACCTTCTATGCAGACAAGGAAGAATCTCTTGCCTATATGCCTGCCAAGACCTACCCCATAGCAGAGCAGACCGCGGAGAATTACACTGCCAAGATCATGTCCTTTAACGTGCAAACCGAAAACGGCACACAGGTGCGCGCTGACATTCGTGCCGATATGCTGCGCGATCTTTTGGACGAATACATGCCCGACTCGATCGGCATGCAGGAGGTCACTACGCTCTGGCGCGGCATGATGGATAACTTTATTTTCAATAAGAGCTACGCAAGCGTGGGCGATCCCCGTACGCCCGGCGGTGAAGCCAATCCCATTTACTACCGCACAGATAAATTTGAGCTTGTGGACAGCGGCACCTTCTGGCTTTCCGATACCCCTGAGGTTGAGGGCTCTTATCTGGAGGGCTGTCTGTACCCCCGTATTTGCACCTGGGCGCATCTGCGTGACCGCGCGACCGGTAAGGAATTCGTGCATCTCAACACGCACCTGGATCACCTTGGCGGCAGCGATGGCAGAACCCTGCGCAAGAAGCAGTTCACGGTCATTCTCAATTTCATGGAGCGCTTTGGGGATATTCCCATGGTAGTGACAGGCGACCTCAACCAGGCAGCGATCAACTCCGAGAACAAGCAATACGCGGTATACAAGACCATGGTGGGCGTCAGTGCCTACAAAACGCTGGAGGATGGCACAAAGCTGTTCTCCCCCCTCTCCAATGCACGCTACGACGCTGCTGACAACATGCCCGAGGGCGTTAGCGCCACCATGACGCAGTATTATGATGAAGCAGGCACTAAGTACAACCCTGCCAAGGAGCCGATTGACTACGTGCTTTACTCCAAGGCATCGCTGACCGCACTTTCCTATAAGATCCGTCTGTACGACCGCTGCGGCATTTACCTGTCAGACCACCTGCCCGTCATCTGCGAGATCAAATTCACCCCTGCCCCCGTAACCGAATAAAACCGACCGTTCACAAATATACAGAGGTGTTTTATGAAAAACAGAATTTCATTATTGGCGTTTTTTCTGAGTGCTCTGCTCGTGCTGGGCGCGGCTGTCGGATGCACCGAGCAGCCCTCCACCCCCGATGACGGCACAACGACCCAAGCCACCGAAGCGCCCACTACCCAAGAGGAGACCACCGAGCAAGAAACGCCCGCAGTCCTGACTATTACAGAGGGCGAAAACGGTGCCGACGTCACAACCCCGAGCGGTCTTTGTTACACCGCAAGCGGCTACGAATCGGTCAAGGATGCAGCGTTTGACATGATTGACGGACTGGTTTTGACCTTTGGCGATGCCTTTGCAGGCAAATTCAACCGCTTTACCATCAAGTACATCGCCACCGCTCCCATGAAGATCACGCTGACATACACCGAGAACGACAAGGTCTTGGAGGATGTATTCTACCTGGATGCAGGCGAGAAGGAATTCTCGGCAGTCAACCCCAAATTCATGATGAAATCCACAGGTAAAAACGTTGAATCCATGCGCGTGGATACCTGCCAGGACACCAGTGCCGAATTTATTCTGCTGGAGATGAAAACCGAAACCATTGAAGTGCCCGCAGCGCAGCAGTTTATCTTTGGTGCGCGTTACACCCTGGGCATTGATTTGAAGTGGGGCGGTGCCATCAACCACGTTGAGGATAAGGAATGCCCCATTGAAGGAGTTACCAACATCTGCAACAAGCACGACGAGGGCAGATTGATCCAGCAATCCTATTACGGTGTATTCTACCGCGAGAGTGAGTACAAAGAGGGTGGATACCTGGGTGTTGAGGGCGTTGCTTACAACCCCGTGCAGGGCGGTGACGCAAGCAAACGCGACAGCCGTATCATTGACTTTATTATCAAGGAAGATTACATCTATATCAAGGCGCAGCCTCTGGACTGGCCGCTGAGCAATTCCCTGACCCCCAGCTACATGGAAAACGAATACGTAGTCAAGGATGATTACATTCAGGTATTCAACCGCTTTACCGACTATTCCGGTTGGACGCATCCCACGCTTGATCAGGAGCTGCCTGCCGTTTACACCGTTAACACGCTTGATACCTTTGTCTGGTATGACGGTAACAAGCCTTGGACGGGCGGTGAACTGAACTACATTAACGACTGGAGCAAGATTGATCCCGCCACCAACAAATCCAGCCACTACTGCGTCTTGTCCGAGCCCAACACCGAAACCTGGTGCGCACTCATTGATTCCGAAACGCAATACGGTCTTGGCATTTACGTGCCCAACACGGATAAGATTCTGACCATGCGCTACCTCTCCGATCAGAAGGGCGATACCTCCGATAAGGGTAACCCCTGCAGCTACATGTGCCCCATCGACATGATTGCCATCGTTTCCTATAAGCCGATTGAATACAGCTATATCATGGCTGCAGGAAACGTGGAGCAGATCCGCGAGGTATTTTCACAAAACCGTGACTTTAGCGCCAACGAGGGACTTAACGTCAAGCGTCCCTCGCGTACTCCCTACAAAGAGGAGATCACCAACGTAGCAATTGAGTTTTCCACCGAGGAAAGTCTGGGCGCGATCTTCTACCCCCGCAACACCGACTATGCCTTTGACAGTGCAGAAAAAGCACTCACGCTTCAGGCTACGGATGCAGACCCCAACGTCACCTTTGTTTTTGATTACGGTGAACAGCAGATTTTCGCAGAAAACTTGGGCATGGTCGAAATCGTTTACATGCTCCCCACCACAAATGCAGCCGAATCGTATGAAGCTCAGCTCTTCCTTTGCAGCGGAAGCATCTCTGCCCCTGCAGCCGAAGCCGCAGTAACCGCGACACTGATCGCAGACGGCCAGTATCACACCCTGCAGATCCCGCTTAAGGATCTCAGCTTCTGGAAAGGTCAGATCCACATGATCAGATTTGACTATTTCTCTGTTCCGACCGCCGGCGACACGATGTTTGTAAAATCGTTCAGATTGGGCAACTGATCAGCCCTTGCTGCGCAACAGCATCCATAAATGCAAAAAAAATCGTCAGAGGGATTGCCCCTCTGACGATTTTTTGCTATAATATGGGTAGCCGAACGGGAGTCGAACCGAATTGGTTCGGCTCCCGTTCGGCTAATCATTATTTCTGCGTAAAGGTGCAATCATGCAAAACAACAAGGATTTCTTAGGAACTGCCCCTATAGGGCGGTTGCTCTTTAAGCTGGCTCTGCCCACCGTGGTGGCACAGCTGGTCAATATGCTCTACAATATCGTGGACCGCATTTATATCGGTCACATTGAAGAATACGGTGACCTTGCATTGACGGGTGTGGGCGTCTGTATGCCTATTATCATGATCGTATCCGCCTTTGCCGCCTTGGTTGGCTCGGGCGGTGCCCCGCGTGCTTCCATTTCCATGGGGAAAAAGGACTATGAAACTGCCGAGCGTATTTTGGGCGGCTGCTTTGGACTGCAGCTCATCCTATCCGTGCTTTTGACCGTTGCGCTGCTGCTTTGGAACAAGCCCTTACTTTTAGCCTTCGGTGCAAGTGAAAACACCATTACTTACGCCACGCAATATATGAGCGTCTACGCGCTTGGCACCATTTTCGTGCAGTTGACGCTAGGCATGAATGCGTTTATCTCAGCGCAGGGCTTTACCAAGGTTTCCATGCTTTCGGTTGTCATTGGTGCTATATGCAACATTGTGCTTGACCCGATTCTGATTTACGGTTTTGGGCTTGGAGTGCGCGGTGCCGCAATTGCCACGGTCATCTCGCAGGCTGCCTCCACGCTTTGGATTCTGCTGTTTTTGTTCGGCAAAAAAACCAACCTGCGCCTGCGCCCCCGCTTCATGCTGCCCGTGCCGCGCGTGGTTTTACCCTGCCTTGCACTTGGCTCTGCCACCTTTGTCATGCAGGCAAGCGAGAGCGTGATCTCAGTCTGCTTTAACTCCTCGCTTTTAGGCTATGGCGGTGACGTAGCAGTAGGTGCTATGACCATTCTGACAAGCGTGATGCAGTTTGCCATGCTGCCCATGCAGGGCATCGCACAAGGTGCGCAACCGATTTTAAGCTACAATTACGGAGCGCGCCGCGCGCCGCGCGTGAAAAAGACCTACAAGCTCTTGCTTTTGACCTGTCTTGGCTATTCGGTCACAATGTGGCTGTTGGTCATGCTCTTCCCTCAAATTTTCGTAGGTATGTTCACAAGCAAGTCTGAGCTTGCCATATTTGCCACCAATGCCCTGCGCGTGTATTACGCCGGCATGGTGCTGTTCGGCATTCAGATCGCCTGCCAGATGACCTTTGTTTCTCTTGGCAACGCGCCCTGCTCGGTCATTGTTGCGGTGGTACGCAAATTCGTGCTTCTGCTCCCCTTGATCTATATCGTCCCCCTTGTTTACAAGCAAGACCCCACCATGGGCGTTTACCTTGCAGAACCGATTGCCGACGTGCTGGCGGTCACGTTTACCGTGATTTTGTTTATCTTCCAGTTCAAAAAGGCAATGAAACAGATTGAGTAAGCTGCCCCAAAACAATCAAAAAAGGACGGATGTCAAAAATCCGTCCTTTTCTTGTTTAAAGCTCAATGCGCAGCTCGCTATTCGCGGGAATCTCATAGGTCTTACCGCCCAGCATCAGGCAGCCGCCTGCGCGTGTTGCGGATACGGTGCAGGTGTGCGCGTCCATGCAAACGTGCACGCTGTGCCCCTCGGGCAGCGGTACGGTACCGTCAATGCGGCGGTAGAGTCCGCGATCCGGCTGCACTGCAAAGGTTTTGTATGCTACGTCCGTAGGATATACGCCAAGGCAATATCTGCCCAAAAGGTAGATGGGTCCGCCGCCCCACGCGTGGCAGAGCGAGCAGCCGTACTTCATGCCGTACATGCCATAGTGCTCAATTCCCTTTTGCTCGGGCAAATACTGCTCCCAGATCGAGGTTGCGCCAAGCGCCACCATGCCGCCCCAGTAGGATTCGATCTTTTTCTGCGCGGTTTTGAGTCTGCCCATCATGCACAGTGCGTTGAGCTCAAAGAATTCGAAATAGGGCGTGGTGATCTGATTGATGGCATCGTTTTCAAGCACGCAGCGCACGATTTTCTGCGCGCGTCTGTGCGACACAAAGCCATACATGATAGCAAACACGTTGGCATGGCGCGTGACGTTCTCGCGCCCTGTGGTATAGCAATCCACAAATGCACCGCGATCCTCGCGCCAGAAGTCTTTGAAAATGCGCTTTTGCAGCGCGTTTGCCGCTGCTTTATATGCAGAGCCGTCCTTGCCGACCAAAGCGCACAGCTCCGCCATGCACTTATGGCACTGCCAAAGCAGGATCTGCTCCGCGCACAGCACGCCGCCCTTATCCATATCCGACCAGTCGATAAAGATCCAGTCACCGTCACGGTAGCAAACGTAGCCGTTCTCGTCAAGACGACCCACGATAAAATCGTAAAGCGCTTGCAGACGGTCAAAATACAGAGAAATAAACTGCGCATCCCCCGTGGCATAATAATATTCATAGGCACCGATGATCAGGTACGAGGAATAATCGTTGATCGAGTTGATATGCTGCTCGTAAGGCGGCTTGCCCAACAGCGCCACGATGGTGCGCTTAGTGATCTCGGGATCAAAATACAGATAGCGATTTGCCATATAGGACTGATATGCGTCGCCCGACCAGCACCAGCGGTCACGCTTGATGCCATCCAGGAAAAACTCACGCGAATTCAGATGCAGCGTGTATGCGCAAATATCCCAGATCTTGTTGACGTTTTTGCGGTTGCAGGAGAAGGTTGCCACGTCGGCAATCGGCAGATACTCATAATCTGCCCACACCTTCAAGTCCTTGCTGCCCTGCACGCAGGCATAGCGGAAGGCTCTGCCCGTCAGGCGATACTGCTGCTTGCCGCTCACGCTCTGTCTGATCAACGCTTGATCGGGATCCAGCGCCTCCTCGCGCGATTCTCCGTAGGTCACGCGCAGAACGTCTGTCTCGCAAGCACCCTCTATGCAAAGATATGCATAGGTCTCGCGCCCGAAATCGTACAGCATGCCCTGCTCGGTAGCAGTGACCTTCACCGGATCAATGCGCTCATAGGAGAACGGGAACACCTCGGGATTATCCTCGGGCGAGGTAAAGGCGGGAGTGCAGCCGGCGGGCACGCGATGGGTGACGATCATGTGATCGGCAATCCAGCTCTCGTCGGTTTTGAGATACTTGCTGTCCACGTAAAGACTGGGCAGCCCGCTTGTATCAAGCATGACGACCATGATGTTGTGATCCCCTGCCCCGATCTCCAGATCGGTGTTAACGGGCAGGCGGCGATCATCCACCATCACGTATGCCTTGGCACGCGTAACAAAGCGCACGGTATCCGACTCGTCTGCATGATAGCTCTTGAAAAAGCGCACGTTCGGATACGGGGTTGAAAGCTTCCAGAACGTGGGATATTCGCAGCCGAATTCCTCACGGCGTGCGTGCAGCAGAATGCTGTGATATAATTCAAAATCTCCGGGATACCAGATCCATTTTGCCTGATTCATAAGCGGTCCTCCGTCTTGCTTGATTTGATTTTATTGTAGCACAGAACAAAGGATTTTGCAAGACCTTTTACAAATACCCACGAACGTCAGCCAATCAATCTCTTCAATGAAAAAACAGGCACAGGGATCTCTCCCCGTGCCTGCCGCAAACTCCGGACTAACTCTTGCTATCCAATCCCGCAAAAAAGTCGTCAAATGAGCATTGATATATCTTTTTCAATTCCAAAATCACACTGATTCTGACATTGAGCTCACCTGACTCATATTTTGCATAGGTGGTTCTTCCGATGTCACATCCTCTGCGCTGTAATTCCTCACACAGCTTTTCCTGCGATATATCGTGCTTGTCACGCAAGGTGCGCAGATTATCACCGATACATCTATCTCTTCTTAATTTCTGTTCCACATCAAACCTCACAGATTTTTTGACCAGTATTGGTTGCAACCAATATTATTTTATGATATAATCATGATAAATATTGACCGCTATACTGGTCAGTTTGTGGGGGATTGTTATGTGGTCCTTGATCCCTTTTGCAACGGCTTGATTACAAAAAATCACGAACGTCAATTGCCAATTGCTCCTCCAGCTTGATCAGCTTTTTGCAGATATCCTTGCTTCTCTCATCGGCTGCCTTATATTGGTTGAGGTATTTGCTCAGCGACTTGACCCCCATATTACAGCCGTCGGTCATCAGATCGGCAACCGTGTGGTCGGATTGGTGCATGGTCAGCTTGACGTTGGTTTTGATCCAGGACATGCCCTGCGCCATGGGAGAAGGATCCTTGCCCTCGTCGCCAAAGCGGTCCAGCTGCTCCTGCAGCTCGGCGTTGAGCTTGTCATGCTCCTCTTTACATCTGTCCAAAAGTCCGCGCAGCTGCTCGGATTTGACCGTATCCAGCACCTCCTCGATGGATTGCACACCCATTTTAACGCCTGCGTCACATTCGCGCAGCAGCTTGATGGTATCTTGCTCTATCATAACTCTCTCCTTTTTCATTTTTTATATTATAATACCCCAAACATCGCGTGGCATACGCGCTTTTTTATTGACAAACCTGCCTTTGCATGGTATCATGAAATCAGAAAAAACACACCGCAAAGGAGGATATTCCATGTCCGATTTTCCGAACATCATAAACGTACCGGGCGGCAAAGAGATTCAGACCATGTGCTTTATGACCGACAAAAAATTCGAGCGCAAGAATTTTGTGGATCTGCGCCTGCTGGTGGATGACAAGACCGTGCTGCGCAACCCGCACAAGGGTTGGTTCTGGCACTACATTGACAACGGCTACGGTCGCGGCAATTACCGCGCAGCACACGACGAAAACGATGATCTTTCCGATTTTCCCGGGCTCAACCACCTCTATCTGCGCTTTGACTGGGGCGACGTGGAAAAGACTGAGGGTGTGTACGATTTTTCGTATCTTGATGAGATCATGGACAAGTGGGGCGCACGCGGCTACCGCTTTTCCCTACGCGTTTGCACCTATGAGGGCGTTGCCGAGATGAACTACACCACTCCTGCTTACGTATACCAAAAAGGCGCTCGCTGCTACCTTTTGGAGGGCGGCAAGATCCAGCCCGATTTCGGCGATCCCATTTTCCTTGCCTGCCTGGAGAATTTCATGCGCGCCTTTGGCGAGAAATATAACGGTGACCCCAGAATCGAGTGCATTGACATAGGCACCATAGGCACGTGGGGCGAGGGGCACACCGTGGAGGGCGACTGTCAGATTTATCCGCTTGAGGTGGTCAAGGCGCACTTTGATCTGCACGCGCGCTACTTCCCCGATACCTTTGTGTTGTGCAACGATGACCACATAGCGGGTCGCTTTGCCAAAGGACAAGCAGAGGTGCAAGAGATTCTGGACTATGCCGCAGCGTGCGGCTTTGGTGTGCAGGATGATTCGATCTGCTGCGATTACTATTACCAGATGAATAATTACGACACCATGCGCGCCCCTTGGGCATTTGACCGCTTAGCATCCTGTGCGCCCACTGCCATTGAAATGGCGCATTATACCTATATCAAGCCGCAATACGAATCCTATTTCCGTGACGGCTTGACCGCTATGGAATCCTTCAAGCGAGCGCATGCCACCTTTGCAGGCTTTCACGGCTACCCCCGCAAGTGGCTGGCAAACGAATACTACCTGACAGAGTATTGCGCCAACCGCCTGGGATACTGGTATTTCATCACAGGCGTGGTGATCCCCGAGCTGACCAACACCGCCTACAACACCATTGAGCTTGACGTGGAAAACCGCGGCTGGGCGCATGCATATCACAAATATGAGCTGAAGCTGCAGCTAATTGGTGAGAATGGCAGCTACACCATCCCCTTGGATTGCGACAACCGCACATGGGAGCCCGAATCTCCCGTCACGCTTGCGCTGCGCGTGGATGCGCGCGGCATTCCCGAGGGCGACTATGACGTTTGCATTGGCATGTTTGAGGGAGAAACCCCAATCAAGCTTGCCATCAAGCAAGAGGCTTTGCACGACAACTTTTACAAGATCGCGCGCACGCACGTGCGCGGTATATAAAAGGAGGCTCGCAATGATGGAAAACAAGCTTTATCCGGGACTGCAGCCCGCTCCTTCGCAGATTGAACCCCAGACCATGTGCGGCATGTTCGATAACCCCTTGGCACGCCCCGATTTTATTGATCTGCGCCCCTATCTTGACGACAAAACCGTGCAAAAGAACCCCCACAAGGGCTGGTTCTGGCACTACATTGACAACGGCTACGGCAGAGACAACTACCGCCACCCCCGACATGCCGATCCTCTGGACGATCTTTCCGATTTTCCCGGGCTCAACCACCTCTATCTGCGCTTTGACTGGGGCGATATTGAGAAGCAAGAAGGCGTTTACGATTTTTCGTATCTTGACGAGATCATGGCACTGTGGGGTCCGCGTGGCTACACCTTCTCCTTGCGCGTTTGCTCCTACGAGGGCGACCCTAATCTGAGCTATGCGACACCCGCATACGTCTACCAAAAGGGCGCACGCGGCTACAGACTGCCCTCAGGGGCACTGCAGCCCGATTACGGTGATCCCATCTTTCTTGCATGCCTTGAAAAATTCATGCAGGTGTTCGGTGCGCGCTACAACGGTGACCCAAGGATCGAGTGCATTGACGTGGGCACCATGGGCACTTGGGGCGAGGGACACACGGCAGGCGACGGTGACGGTGTGATCTACCCGACCCGGGTGACCAAAAAGCACTTTGATTTGCACGCCAAATACTTCCCCGACACGCCCGTGCTGTGCAACGACGACCACATGTGCTCCCGTATTGCGCACGGTCAGGACGAGGTACAGGAAATTTTAGACTACGCATACGAGCGCGGCTTTGGCATTCAGGACGACTCGGTTTGCTGCAACTACTACACGCAGGTCAACGATTACGACACGCTGCGCGCCCCTTGGGCATTTGACAAGCTGGCTGCAAACGCGCCCGCTGCCATTGAAATGGAGCACTACGGCTACGTGCACAGCCACAACGACCACTTCCGCAACGGTCTGACCGCCATGGAAGCCTTCAAGCGCACCCACGCCACCTTTGCAGGCTTCCACGGTTATCCCCGCACCTGGCTGAACAATGAATACTACCTGACCGAATACTGTGCCAACCGCCTGGGCTACTGGTATTTCGTGACCGGTGCAACCGTGCCTGCGCTGCGCCGCTCGGCACACAATATCATTACGCTGGACGTGCAAAACCGCGGTTGGGCGCGCGCTTACCGCAAATTTGATCTTAAGATCAGACTGCGCGACGCTGACGGACGCGAATACGTGCTTGATACCGACGCGGACAACCGCACGTGGCTTTCGGGCAAGGCACAGACCGTGACCCTGCGCCCCGACTGCAGACGCGTACCTGCGGGAGAATACGAGCTCGCCATTGGCATGTTTGAGGGCGAAAGAGCCATCAAGCTGGCACTCAAGCAGGAGATCTTTGACGGCAGATTCTATACGATTGCCAAGAACGTAAAGGTGTTTTGACGTTTTCGGGAGGGGGGACCCCTCCCCTGCGGGTTATGATTCAAATAGCGAAAGGGGTGACCCCTCCCCTACAATTTTTTCCAAAGCCATTACAGTTTTCCAAAATTTTGTTGACTTATATAGTGAAGGCCCTTCACAAACAATCTGTGAAAAAGGAGGTGTGTTATGAAGCATTCCGGCAACACTCATCTTTCCGATGAGGAAATCATTGCTCTGTACGAGCAGCGCGACGAGCGTGCCATCAGAGAAACCGACGCAAAATACAGACGGCGACTGCTTAGCATTGCCCGCGGCATTGTGCACGATGCGCTTGACGCTGAGGAGTGCCTGAACGATACGTACGTGCGCACGTGGAATTCCATTCCGCCCGCACAGCCAAGCTCTCTTCAGGCTTTTCTGATCTCGATCATGCGTCGCACTGCCATCAACCGCTACAAGGCCGCCAAAAGGCAGAAGCGCGTGCCCGCAGAGCTGGTCTCTTCCCTTTCCGATCTTGACACAATGCTGTCTGACGGGGATGCCTTTTATTCCGAGCAGCAGGCGCGGGAGCTGGGTGAGGTGCTCAGTGACTTCGTAAACACGCTGTCCGACCGCCGTACGTATATCTTTATGAGCAGATATTACCTCTGCCGCCCCATTGCCGAAATTGCCGACAAGCTGGGCTGCAGTCAATCCACGGTCAACAAAGAAATAGCCGCCATCAAGCAGGAGCTTTGGCAGCTTTTGGAAAGCGAGGGTTATCTATAATGATGAATAAACATTTGTTTTCGGAGGGCGTGAGCAACATTGACGTGGATGCTGTGGAACGCCTGCTCCAAATAGAAAAGGACTTGGAGAAAAAGCGCGCGCGTCGCAAATTCGCATGGATCAAGCCGGTACTCATAGCCGCAGCCCTTGCCCTTTTGCTGTGTGCGGTGCTTGTGATCATCCCCTTTATCCCCAAGGATCTGAAACTGGATTATCAAAGTCTGCCCGAGGGCAGTGACGTTGCCTACGACCGCGGCAACGCATGGATCTATTATGCAAGCGCGGACGGTGAGATCGAGCAGGAATACGTAACCCTGCCGCTTTGCGAGCAGAACGTGTTTCTTTCCTGGAAGCATCTGAGCGGTGTGGACGATGCGGTACAAATGATGGACTGCAAGATTGAAGCAGACCACTCGGTCAGCGCGCAGCCCGTGCCCCAAACACTCTGGGAGCACCTTTCTCAGGCATTTTCGCAAAGTGCCGAGCAAAAGACCATGACCGTGACGCTCTCGGCACAAATCACCTCCCAGCCAAACTACCAAGCGCTGATTGAATCCTTGCAAAAAACGCTTGCCAAATACGCAGGGATTTCCCCCGAGCAGGTCAGAATCCTGATCGACGGTGAGCAGGTTGTCGTTGTGGGCACTCTGCAATTTTCGCACAACCTGCAAGGACCCGATCCGATCTACGTCATTGCAGGCAAGGATCTGGAGATCACGGTCACCATGACCAATATCTCCGACAAAGAGATTGAATACTTCGGCTCCCTGGGCGCATTCGTGCCGGATGCCATGCTGACCATGGGCGAGACTGTCCAAGACGTCCAAGTCATCTATCACGAGCCCATTGCCGTTACCGAGGAATATGCGCGATACGTGCTTGCCCCCGGACAAAGCCGCGAGATCACGTATACCTTCAAGATCCCCGAACAGGCTGCTGCCGGTGCATACGATCTGTTCGTAAGCTTTGGCGACCAATCCTTCACCTTTGAAAACGCAGTGAACGTCATGTACTTCAGCATGCCTGCCATAGGCAGTCTCTCTTCGGGTTATTTGGACTTTTTGCAGGAATACGGCTTGCACGTCACCGATCCCGCTGCTTTCAAATCCGCCGTGCAACAGCTTTCCTACAACGGTGTTGGACTGTTTGAGCTGATGAATGAGGCAGAGGTGGATTGGCTGCCCTGCTACAGCGGAGAGATATATGATTCCGAGCACTTCAGATTCGTATATTCCGAGTTTTCTCCGGACGGCAGGAATAAGAGCCAGACAACGCTCTTTGAGGCAACCGTATTGCCCGACGGCATGACCCTTCCCTTTGGCATTTCCACCGAGAAAGGCTTGGTAGATGCACTGACAAAGCTTAATATGAGCGAGAAGGATGCCAAGTACGCGCTGGAGAAAAGAACGACTATGCTGCTTTCCGACAGCGTACTTTCAAGCAATTTTACCGTCACCGTCTCCTTTGATTCTGCATATACCGAAATTGCTTACGAGGATGGACCTTACATTGTGCTGATCCGCTTTGACGAGAACGGAGAAGCCTTTAAGCTTTTGCAGATCTGCACCAAGAACGCCCCTGTCGCTCCGGGCACTCGGATCTTCTTTACAAGCTTTAGTAACGCAGAGTTTGAATATGAGTTCTCCGCACAGCAATGCGATCAATTCCTTTCGGTGCTTGAGCGCGCGGAAAAAATCCCGGATGTGGCGAATCTTGTATGTGACAGCACCGGCGTTTTCAACGGGTTCCCCTTTGATTACGATTCGAACAGCGGCACGCTGATCATGAATGGCGTGACGTACACGCTGACCGAGCAGGATCGCGAATGGATCTATCTTGCGCTCAAAGTCGGGGACAAAGTCGGGGAAAACGTATATTACTATTTTGATCCGGACGCGACGATTGAGATCGATTCCCCCTACGATGACGTTGACCACTTTGCTACGTTGAGCGGTGCTGACAGAGACCGGATCGTGGCAATTCTCAACGGTGGAAACTGGAATGATGAAGAAGTGGAGTTCCCGTTCAATTGTTCTATCATCGTGACCGGCAGCCACCCATTCTCCCCGGAAATCATCATGCGGCAAGAGCTTCAATACATCCCCGAAACAGGTATCTTCCTGTATGACGGACATTACCTGTACCTTTCCTATACGGACATGAACACCGTTGAGGAAATCCTTGCCGGCTACGCCGTGCAATTACCCGAGGATTAAATAAAGAAAAACCGCCCTAAGAGGGCGGTTTTTCTTTATTTAGCATATTTTCGGAACGGACCGTCGGGGACGCCGGTCCCTACAATACACGTTAAATTAATCATCAATATCCAAATGCTCCAGCGCACTCTTTTTGGGTGCGGGCTTGGCATCACCGTGCTTGACAAAGAACATGGTGATAAACGAGAATACGACAAATACTGCTCCGAACAGGAAGAACACGTGTCTCATACCGATCAGGTCATACAGCACGCCGGACACGATGGGAGCCACGATCTGCGCTGCCATGGATGCCGTGTAATAATAACCCGTGTACTTGCCTACGTCACCGCCGCGCGCCAGCTCAACCACCATGGGGAACGAGTTGACGTTGATGGTTGCCCAGCCAATGCCTGCCAGCGAGAAAATGGGGAACATGATCCACGCAGGCGTGGTGGGCTGGATAAAGTGACCGATCGCAAACGCAGTTGCCAGCATGACAACGCCTGCCAAAATGGTCTTTCTTCTGCCCAGCTTGGACGAAATGATACCAACGGGAATATAAGCCACGATAGCTGCCGCCTGCGCTACGATCAGCGTCAGGTTATAGTCAAAGCCGAGAATGTTGGTTGCATATACCGAATACTTACTGGTAATCGAGTTATAACCGATATACCACAGCGCAACAGATGCAAGGATGAGCAAAAGCGAGATCATCTCGGGCTTGGAAAGCTTGCGCTTATTCTCCGAGCTCTCCTCGGGCGCCTCTTCAAGACCCAGACGGATCGAATCCGCCTCCATCTCTGCAGCCCACTTGGGCTCGCGCACGGTCAGCAAGAATACGATCAAGCCGACCAGCATGACGGATACCACGGCTACGACGTACCAGGTATACTGCATGTAATGGTTCTTGGCAGTTGCGAACAGCGCGCCCAGACCCAGCACGATGATACCGCCTGCGGTACCGGTCAGGTTAATAATGGCGTTTGCCTTGGAGCGCAGAGGCTTGACGGTCACGTCAGGCATGAGCGCCACGGCGGGAGAGCGGAAGGTTGCCATTGCCACCAGCACAACCAGCAGCGTTGCAATAAATCCTACGAAGGGCAAGGGATTTGCCAGCGTGATCTCCAGCGTTTTTTGCGAGATCTCGGCAGCCGCCTGCTCGATCTGAGCGCTGAGCGCCTCAATCACCGCAGGGTCCTTGGTTCCCTTGAGCGTTTCCTCCAGCAGCACCTTGGCTGCATCCAGATCGGGAATATCGGTTACGATCACGCTTGCCAGCTGCCAGTTATCCACCAGCGTCAAGCCAACGAATGCCACCACGGCAACAAGCGTGCCGACCAGAATAAAGGGCGTGCGCTTACCGATCTTGGTGCTGACCTTATCCGAAAGTGCACCGAATATGGGCAGCATAAACACAGCAAGCACGTTGTCGATCGACATGACCGCGCCGGATACCGACTGCGGCAGACCAAAGTGGTTGGTCAGGATCAGCGGCACGATCGCATCATACGCCTGCCAGAAGGCGCTGATGAGAAAGAACGCCATGCCTACCAGCACCACGCGTTTGTAATTCAACTTCATAACAAATTCCTTTCAAGTCATATTGGGGCTTGTATCTTTTGTTAGTGTACCATTTTTTTGCCAAAAATGCAAGACAAACGGCAAAAATTTAAGGTATTAATCCAAAAGGGGCGGGCAAAGATAAACGTCCGAGACAAAATCGGTGTGATGCTCGTCCAGCAGCATGACCCAAACAATCAGCTCGCGATCCAGCATATCCTCGGTAACGGGGATATAGTAGGTATAGTGATGATCCATGAGAATAACGCGCGACTCCCATACGTTACCGGGGTAGGTGGGTGCGCGCTCTGGTGCACCGATGGCGCGCTGTCCCATTTCCACAGCGGCATAAGCACCCTCAACGCCGTGCTCGCCCTCCAAGGCAACCGACAAATAAGAGCCGGGCACCCAATTGGCGCGATCCACCTTGATCGTGACCTTCTGCGCAGCCTTAACGGGTCTTTGCTGCGTGGAGGGCATGAGGTTATTGGCACGGGGAGAGCCCAGCTGCAGCTCCTTGCCATCCTTGTAAAGCGAGATGCGGCTGATACGATCCATGGGCACGGGCACGCGCACGTAGCGCAAAGCGCCCACGTCAAAGGACAAGGTACATCTGCTTCCATGGCTTTGGTACAGATTGTGCACGTTATGGCGCACCACCTGCACCGTCTGCTCACCGATCTTGGCAAACGTTCCCTTCCCTGCATCCTGCCAAGCAAGCAGATCGCAGGAATAATCCATATACTCGGGGATGATCTGCGCGGGAGACTCCTCGGTGGGCTCGTCCGGGCTGAAGAATTCAAATTCAATGCGATCGGCATCCATCACCTGACCAAAATCCACGCGCAGGCATCCACCGTCGATTCGTGTGCCGGTACCCCACAGAAAGCGCGAAACACCGTCAAAATAGGTATCGGGATTGCCGTCGAAGGCATAAGCGTTGTCACAACCGCGCTGAATGTAGGTCTTTTGCGCAAAGAAGGCATCTCGCGCAGCCTTGACCTGGGGGATGCTCGTCTTTCCTGCACGCTTGGCGCAGCGGCGCTCAAGAGAGTCGTTATCCATGGCAAACAGCGTTGCCTCAACAATTTTTTCTGCATGTGCGGGTACTGCCACAGCTTGCGTTGTACCCAGCTTTTTGATGCTCGGCAGAGGCTTGATCAGCTCGTAGCGGTCTTTTCCGATGACGCGGTGAGGCTGATCGGTCAGCAGCACGGGCGCTGCACTGCTCTCGCAGATCTCCAGCAGCACGGCACGGAAGGGCTCAACCGTAATTTTCACGGTCTGTCCGTATGCAAACGTGCCAACCTTATACGTTGCGGGATGGTGCGAGATGACCGTGACGCTCTCGCAGGGCGCAAGACCGATCTCCTTGCCAAGCAGGATCTCAAATTCCCGTGCCTCCCAGCAGGGGTTACCAAAGCTGAGCACGCGCGTTTGCGCGTTGCCGCGGCTGACCGCATTCTTGCCGTATCTTTGCTCGGGCAGCAGCATGCCATCCACCAGAATATCATTGAGTCTTGCATGCAGCGTATACATATGCGCAAGTCTGGGCTGCTCCTTATCACACAGCAGCCAAGGATTGCCATAGATCTCGGGCGCAAGGATCAGGTTGCGGTTAAACGCCTGATAGACCAGATCGTCCTCAAAGCGGTCCATGCAGGAGGACAGGCACACACCGTGATCCTCGGTCAGGCGGCGCAATCCATCCGTTTCACCGCGCGAGAAGATAAAGGCGCGGTTGTGCGGTGCTGTGCAGGTATTATAGGAAAAGATGTCCACGTATGTCTCCGCTCCCTGCCACAAAAAGGTGGTGGCATACTTCTCCCCCTCGCCAAGCTCGAGGCGATGGTTGAGCAGCACCAGATCGGGAGAATACTTGCGGCACTCCGCTTGCACCTGGCAAAAGCGTCTGCGCGTATCCTCGCGCAGCGTGCCGCACACGCCGTCCATCTTGAACAGCGCAAAATGATAATCGCGGCAAAGAGAGACCAGCAGCTCATGCCTTGCCTTGGCGCTTTCCTCGTCCTCACCGTAGCCGTCCGGACCCATCCAGACGCCCATGCGCGCACCGATCTCGGCAGCTGCCTTGACCACGGGCGCATATCCGTTGGGATACTGGCGCGAAAGCTTAGGACCGTCCAGCGTCTCGTACGTGCCCTGCGCACCGTCCAGATTTCCCGCATCCCATGCGTATATATCCAGCTGCATGCCAAAGGTATCACGCATCCAGCGGAAATACTCCAGATTGATCAGCGTTTGCTGCTCGGTAGAGCCCTCGTTGGTATTGTTGATCCAAGAAAAATATTGCGCATGCGAGGGCGTTTTTTCGTCCGCGCCCGCAGTGTACTTGGTTTTTTCGCTCATGTCTTTTCCTCCTTTGGAGATATCTGTTTATATCATACCATGCCACGGGCATTTCGTCAAGAATCTGCATCCAATCATTTCCGCTTGCTTGACATTTTCCGCGTTTGGGTGTACAATGGGATCAATACAATAAAAAGGAGGCTTTGATATGAGCAGCTTTGAAAACCTTCGCATTGTGGATAATTTTTATCAGACCTCTCTGTTTTTCCCAATGCCCACCGTCATCATTTCCACCCTTTGCGAGGATGGCAAAACCAACCTCGGTCCCTATTCGCTGGTGCAGCCCTACTACGTGGCAGGCAAGGATTATTACGCAATGCTGCTGTGCTGCCGCAACTCCTCGAATACTGCGCAGAACATTCTGCGCAACGGCAAGTGCACCCTGAATTTTATTGATGATAAGCCCTCCACCTTCAAAGAAGCAGTCAAGCTTTCCTGGCCGGGTGACAAGCCCGAGGAGAAAATGCCCAAGTGCAACTTCAAGCTGGAAAAGAGCCTTCTCGAAGAAGAGACCGGCGAGGCGCGTCCCATGGTGCTGACCGACGCGATTGAAGCGATTGAATGCACGTGGATGAGAGAGCTGGACGGGGCGGACAAGGATCTGCCGGGCGAACTCAACGGCTACGAGGGTCCTTACCATGATTTCAACGGCATTACCTCCAAGTTCGGTGCACACTTTATTCTGCGCGTGGACAAGATCCTGATGAAGAAAAAATACCGCGATGCCATTATCAGGGGCGTTAAGGCTTCGGACTTCCCCGCCCTGCCCGTGGACTATGGCTACCGCGATTCCAAGAACTTCTGGTTCCATCGCAAGACCCGCATGAGAGCAGAGCTTTTGCAGATGCGCAAGGCTTCCCTTGCCTCTGTGCGCTATGCCGCTGACCGCGCGGACGACAAGATCAAGTTCACCGACGATGCTCTGGAAACCGTGCTGGCAGTGCCGCGCGTCTTTTTGCCACTGGTGCTCAAGGGCTGCGTGGATTGGGCACGCGAGAACGGCGTGGAGCTGATCACCGCAGAGCACATGAAGATCATCAACGACAAGCGCGCTAAGGAAAAGGAACAAAAAAATAAAAAGTAAAAAATACCGCATGATCCGGAATGGATCATGCGGTTTTCTTTTATTGCAATTTTTCCTTTGCCACGACAAGCATGAGCTTGATTCTGTTTTCCTGGTTGACCTTTGTAGCACCCGGGTCGTACTCAATGTCGACCACGTTGAGTCTGGGGTCAAGGCGTCTGACCTTATTGATCATGCCCTTTGCTGCCACGTGACAAGGCAGGCAGCCAAACGGCTGCACGATCACGATATTCTCATATCCGTGATCTGCAAACTCCAGCATTTCAGCAGCAAGGTACCAGCCCTCACCCATGCTGTTGCCCACACCGATAACGCCTTCGGTACGCTTTTTAAGATCGTTGACGCGCTCCGGAGGCACGAACTTGGGATTCTGCTCGATTGCCGAGATCAGAATATCCTCCATCCAGAACATATACTTCATGGCGATCTCTAAAATCAGCTTCTTGATGGGATTGCCGCCGTACAGACGCAGATCCTCCAAGGCTCCGTTGGTTTTATAGATACCAAAGCCCAGAATGCTGGGTACGTAGACCTCGCAATCCTGCTCGGCAAGGAACGCCTCGAGATTGTTGTTACCCGGTGCGGAATACTTGAGATACAGCTCACCGATGACCGCAACCTTGACCTTGGGGGTCTTGTTGATCTCGATGGATGCAAAATCATCCACGATTGCCTTAAGGTTCTTTTTGATAGCGGGCACGCTGTAGCCGCGACCCTTGGCAAAGCCCTGACCCAGGCGCGTTGCCCACTTGTCTACCATGGCATCCGTCTCGCCTTTATTGACCTCATACGGACGCACCTGATTGGAAAGGATCATGACAATATCACCGTAGATCAAGCCTGCCACAGCCATCAGAAGTCCAAACGGGCTGAGCAATCCACCGGGATTGAGCTCCATGAGCCACACGTTTGCCGAGATAAAGGGCACGTGCCCGTATCCCGCCTTCTGGAATGCCTTGCGCATCAGGTTGATATAGTTGCTGTCACGGCAGCCGCCGCCCGACTGTGTAATAATCATTGCCACCTTATCGGGGTCATACTTACCGCTCTTCATGGTTGCCAGCATCTGACCCGTGGTCAGCATGGCGGGATAGCACATATCGTTGTTGACGTACTTGAGTGCCATTTGCAGCACCTCGGGGCCCGTGTTCTCCATGATATCAATGCTGTACCCTTCACGCTGCAGGATGGGACGCAGGATCTTAAAATGAATGGGTGCCATGCTGGGAGTCAGAATGGTATAGTCCTTTTTCATTTTGCGCGTGAATTTCACGCGGGGATTGTAATGGGAATTCTCACTCATGCCTGTGCCCCTCCCTTCTGCTGCTCGATCGCTGCGATCAGGCTGCGCAGTCTGATCTTGATCGCACCGAGGTTGGTGACCTCATCGATCTTGATCTGTGTATACAGCTGTCCGTCATGCTCCAGAATGGCGCGCACCTCATCGGTGGTCAGCGCGTCAAGTCCGCAGCCGAAGGATACCAGATGCACCACGTACATATCGTCCTGAGACGTGACGTACTTAGCAGCCGAGAAAAGTCTTTGGTGATAGGTCCACTGGCTGAGCAGATTGACCTTGAAATCGGGTGCCATGGCAGCTACGGCATCCTCGGATACCACCGCAAAGCCCAAAGCGCAGATCAGCTTATGGATGCCGTGGTTAATTTCGGGATCGGCATGGTAGGGTCTGCCTGCCAGCACAATAATCTTCTTACCTTGTGCTCTTGCCATTTCCACGATCTGGGCGCCCTTGGTGCGAATGCTTTCCATGTACGCGTCGTAAGCCGCGTAAGCCTTTTTGCACGCAGCCTTGACCGCTTTTGCGTCAATGCCTGCAAAGTGCTTTTGCAGCACCTTGGCAAAGCGCGCGGGGAACTCACGGCGCACGTGAGGTCCTACGTATTCGTTGATGTATTTGATCTTGCCGAAATTGAGCGTATTTGCCTCAATCACCTCGGGATAGCCCGCGATGACCGCGCAGTTAAAGCAGTTCTTTGCCTTGCCCTCGTCAAAATTGTAGGTCATGCAGGGATAGAAGATGGCATCCACGCCCATCTCGATCAGCTGCTGGATATGACCGTGCACCATTTTCGCGGGGAAGCAAACGGTATCGGACGGGATGGTTCCCTGCCCCTTGAGATACAGCTTTCTGTTGGAGAAACCGCTCATTTTGACCGTAAAGCCAAGCTCTCTGAACAAGGTGTTCCAGAACGGATACATCTCGTACATGTTCAGCCCCATAGGCAAACCGATAGTGCCGCGCGTGCCCTCCCCCTCGGGAAATGCAGCCAGCGCCTTGAGCTTATATTCATACAAATTGAGCGAATCGTCCTGTGCCTTGTTGGTCACGGGCTTTTCGCAGCGGTTGCCGCCGATAAATCTGCGTCCGCCACCGAAATCGTTGACAGTGAGCTGGCAGCGGTTGTTACAGCCGTTGCAAGTCACGCTCTTGATCGAATACGAAAATTCCTTGATCTCCTCGTAAGAAAGAATGCCGGAATAGCCGTTGCCGCGGTGCAGCTGCTTCGCATAAAGAGCTGCGCCAAACGCGCCCATCATGCCCGCAATATCAGGACGAATGACCTCCACACCAATCTCCTGCTCAAAGGCACGGAGCACGGCATTATTGAGGAAGGTACCGCCCTGCACCACGATCTTTTTGCCAAGCTCATCCGCAGAGTGCACGCGAATGACCTTATAAATGGCGTTCTTGACCACGCTGATCGAAAGACCCGCAGAGATATTCTCCACACTCACGCCTTCCTTTTGCGCCTGCTTGACCGAGGAATTCATAAACACGGTGCAGCGAGAGCCGAGATCCACAGGCTTTTGACCAAACAAGCCGAGATTTGCAAATTCGTCAATGGGATAGCCCATGGAATTTGCAAAGGTCTGCAGGAAGGATCCGCAGCCCGAGGAACACGCCTCGTTCAAGAAAATATTATCAATGGCACCGCCGCGGATCTTGAAGCACTTCATATCCTGACCGCCAATGTCAATGATAAACTCTACGTCGGGCATGAAATACTTGGCAGCCGTAAAGTGTGCCACGGTTTCCACCACGCCCACGTCAATGCCCAGTGCCGCGCGCATCATATCCTCACCGTAGCCGGTGACGGCAGACGAAACGATTCTGACACGGGGATATTTTTCATACATTTCAATCAAGGTATCCTTGACCACGTCGATCGGCTTGCCCTGATTGGACTGATACTTGGAGTAGATAATCGAGCCGTCTGCATCGGTCAGCACCACCTTGAGCGTGGTAGACCCCGAGTCAATGCCCAGATAAGCATCGCCCTCGTAGTCCTCGCCCTCGCGTCTGGGCACGCTTGCCTTGGCATGGCGCGCCATAAATGCCTCGTACTCTTCCCTGTTTGCAAACAAGGGCTGCAGCGAGGTCTCGGTCAGAGAATCAACCTTTTCGCCGATGATCTCGTATGCGCGGGCAAGGTCTACCTTCTCTTCGGCATAGTAAGCAGCACCAAGCGCTACGAACACCAAGGAATCCTCGGGGCAGGTGCCCGTGCAATCCAGCGTTTTATCAAAGGCTGCACGCAGCTCGGACAAAAAGGTCAAGGGACCGCCCAGATATACCACGTTGCCCTCAATGGGGTGACCCTGCGCAAGACCTGTGATGGTCTGGTTGACGATTGCGTAGAAAATACTTGCAGAGATATCCTCTTTTCTTGCGCCCTGATTGAGCAGGGGCTGAATATCGGTCTTGGCAAACACGCCGCAACGGGATGCGATGGAATAAATCTTTTCGTAATTCTTGGCAAGCTCGTTCATCTCGCCCGTTTCGATCTGCATCAGGGATGCCATCTGATCGGCAAACGCACCGGTACCGCCGGCACACGTACCGTTCATACGCACCTCAAGATTGCCCTTCAAGAACAGAATCTTGGCATCCTCACCGCCCAGCTCAATGACCACGTCGGTCTGGGGTAAGCGGTGGCTGATAGCAACCTTGGTGGCATACACCTCCTGCACGAAGGGGATGCCTGCACGCTCGGCAAGTCCCATACCGGCAGAGCCGGAAATGGCACAGACAACAGGCTCGGTAATATTGAATTGATCAATCAGCCCGCGAATGACCTCGCGCGCCTTTTCCTTGATCATGGCGAAATGTCGCTCATAGCTCTTATGGATCAGGTTGCCTTGGTCATCCAATACCACGCACTTGATGGTGGTGGACCCTATATCAATACCTATTCTCATGGATTTTCCTTTCCTTTATGATGGAATCTTTTTCATAAAGCGCATGTATCTCAAGCCGATCTTGGACCACTTGAAATCCAGCTTTTTGAGCTCATTGACCGTGAACTCATTGCTCATGGGCACGTTATTGGAGGAAGATGCAATGGCGTTGTAGAACGAAAGCACCGCAACCTCCTTATCCGAAATCAGCTCCTTGAGCGACTTTTCAAATATCTCACGCGATACGCGCTTGACGCTTCTGAAGAATTTCTTGCCAAGCGTATCGATGGTAAACAGATGAGGATTGTACAGGTTGTAAATGTTATTGACGCGATTGTGCAGTGCCAGACGCACGTAAGCGTCGGCGCACTCGTCAACAGGGGTGAAGTCGATGGGATACTGCGCAATCTCCTTGCTGTACATGCCCACCTTCATCAAGCCTCTGTAGCGGCTGACAAAGCCGTTGTCCTTGTAGTTTCTCTGGAACACACCGTCCGACATTCTCCAGGTCAGGTTACCGATTCGGAAAATGTTTGCCTCCAGTCCCTGCTCTCTTGCCAGCAGCACGCGCTCCTCTGCCTTATACTTGGAGTGGATATACACGTTCTGCACGTATTCCTGACCGATATCCAGGCTGAATTCGTCAAACTTGGCATCGGGATTGTGCTGTGCAACCGTACCCGCGCCGTGTACGCTGGCGGTGGAGGTATGCTGCAGCACCGCACCTGCCTTGAAGCAGAAATCAATGACGTTCTGTGTGCCAAGCACGTTGGTGCGCTCAAAATCCTCGTAGTGACCTGCATGGCTGACGTTTGCGGCGGTATGAATGACCATATCCACCTTGCCTGCCAAGCGCTCGTATTGCTCCTCGGAGAGTCCCATCAAGGGCTGGGAGATATCACCGATCTTAACCTTGTAGGTAAAATATTCGTGCTCCTTGGGGAAATAGTATTTCAGCGTGTCCTTGAGCTTTTCCTCGCTTCGCACAAGGCAGACCACGTGCATCTTTCTCTTGAGCAGCTCACGCAGGATGTGCGCGCCCAAAAATCCGGTCGCACCGGTCAACAGCACGTACTTAACGTCACTGCTATGCAAAAGGTTGGAGTTGTGGCGGATCAGCTCGTTCACGTCTGCTCCGCTTTGCTGCTCGGATTCCACGTCCTTGATTGCCATCAGCACAGCCTCCAGCTGCTCGGGCGTGGGATGCTCGTAAATTTCCTGTGCCTGCACGCCGATCAGCGCGGAAACCTCCAAGGCTGCCAAGCTGTCACCGCCAAGATCAAAGAAATCATCACGAATACCAATATCCTTGCAGCCAAGGATCTGCTCAAAGGCAGATACGATCTTGACCTGCTCGGGGGTGGTAGGCGGAACATGCTCCACCGTTTTTTTGCAAACCAGCTCCTTGACCATCTGCACCGCTTCGCGACGCTTGATCTTAAGCGAGGTGGTTTTGGGGAAATCTCTTGCAATGAAATCGTAAGAAACGATTCTCTTATAAGGAGGCGCTTCGTTGTTATACTCCTTAATGCCCTGCTTGATGCCCTTGATCAGCTCCTTGTCGTTGATGTCAAGCGGCTGAATGGCAGCGCAGATCTTGCCCTTGCTCTGGTAGACCATAATCTCCTTGACACCGGGCAGCACGGCAAGGTGCCCCTCCAGCTCCTCGGGATAAATGTTCTTACCGTTATCCAGAATGATCAGGTTCTTGGAGCGGCCTGTGATATAGAGATAGCCGTCCTTATCAAAGTGACCCAAGTCACCCGTGCGCAGCCAGCCGTCCTCGGTCATTGCCTCGCGGGTGGCTTGCTCGTTTTTATAATAGCCAAGCATGACGCCGTCGCCCTTGACCACGATCTCGTTTTCCGCAATTTTGACGTCCATATAAGCAACGGGCTTGCCCACAGAGCCAAAGCGATTGATACCGGGATAGTTGGCAGAAATCAACGGTGCACACTCGGTCATGCCATAGCCCTGATACATGCTCACACCAAATTCCTCAAAGGTCTCGGCAATTTCGGAGCGCAATGCCGCACCGCCCACGATCACGCGGGAGAGATTGCCGCCGAATTTTTTGAGCAGACTCTTGTAAAGCACGCGCCTTGCATCAATGCCTCTGTATCGCAGCCATGCATTGAGCTTTTTGGCAAACGCGATCTTTCTCTTGGTCGAGCCCGAGGAAATTCCCTCCTTGACCTTTTTGTAAAAGACCTCGGCAATGGTGGGCACCACCAGAATAACCGCAGGCTTGAAACGAACCAGATTTGCTACAATGTTTTCAAGCTTATCATTGATGCAAACGGTTGCACCGCAATACAGCACGCCAAGGTTGTCCACGGTCAGTTCAAAGGTATGGTGAATAGGCAGGACCGACATCACAATGGGATAGCGCAATCCCCTGCCAAAGTCCATTCTGTAAATATCGCAAATATTGGCAACAATGCTGCGTTGGCTGAGCATAACGCCCTTGCTGACGCCCGTGGTGCCCGAGGTAAACAGGATCTCTGCCATGGCATCGGGGTCAATGCAGGGCAGCTCTGCTTGCTCGGTGGTAAGAACCTCGTCAAATCTGGCACTCGGATAGTCAATGATATCCATTACGGCATTATCGGCTGCCTCAATCTCGGGAGCAAGAGATGCAAATTCCTTGGAAAGGAACACGACGTCCACGTCACCCATAACCAAAAGTCCCAGCATTTCCTCTGCGGGCAGCATTTTGTCGATAGGAACGACCACGTTGCCGCTGCAGGCAATGCCCAAGAAGGACACCACCCACTCATAGCTGGATGAGCCGATGATCGCGATATGCTTGTTCTGCCAGCCGCGCCCGACAAGCCAGGACGCAACGGCAAAGATATCGCGTGCAAACGTTTTATAAGTCTTTCTGACGATTTTATCTCCAACGATGTATCGGTAGGCGTCTCTGTAAGAGTACGCCGCGGCTATTTCATTGACGTATTCCTGCAGATCTCTGAGTGTAGTTTTCACAAAAATTACTCCTATCTTGTATCAAAACGTTAGGGGGCATATAAAACCATCTTACATTATACTACATTTCTTCTCTTTTGCCAAGATATATTTTTTGAAATAATAGTCAAATTTTATCAAATTTTCTGATAATAATGTAGAATTCTCTACAGAGCGCGTGATAAACGAGTGCAAAATGTAACATTTGTAACATACCGGTTGCAAACCTTCACCCTGTGTCATCCTGAGCGGAGACGATACCCCCACGCTAAGGATCCGGAAACGGTTTATGATATGCCATGTAGGGGAGGCTAAATTTGCTTGCAAATATGCCTCCCGCACGAAAATGGTTTATGATCATGTCATCCGAACGCTGATCCGTTATCATCGCGTGCGGGAGGATGATATCCTCCCCTACACAAAGTTACTTTGGCGCAGCATCCCCCCTTGTGTCATCCTGAGCGAGAAAACATCCCGGTTCGAATCCCTCTCCGACCATAAAAATAAGGGGGACAATGTCCCCCTTATATGGTCGGAGTGACGGGATTCGAACCCACGACCTCTTGGTCCCGAACAAATACGCCATCGTTTTTTGACTACTTTTGTTGACTTTTTGGTGCTTTTTAGTCCGAAAACGATGCTTTCCGATGCTCTCGTTCGCACTGTTTCCACGTAGTCCGAAGCCGTAGATGGTCAAAGATGTGGTCAACCACAAACCACCGCCGCGGAAATCTCTGCCGTCACTCCTGCGAGATATTCTTATTAACGGAATTATTATACCATAAATTTCTGCCTTCGTCAATATATTCTTTCTCACTTTGGGAAATAATAACGGTGAATACAAAAAAACGGAGGTATATATGTTCAAACACGAAAAACAGTTATTTCATCCCGTGGAGGTAGAAAGACCGAATCCGCAGTATGCAGTATTGCTTCAGGAACAGCTTGGCGGCGGCAATGGCGAGCTCAAGGCGGCTATGCAATATATGTCGCAGAGCTTCAGAATCAAAGATCCCGAGATCAAGGATCTTTTCCTTGATATTGCAGCCGAGGAGCTTGGGCACATGGAGATGGTAGCGCAGACTATTAATTTGCTCAATGGACACGATGTGGACGCAACCAAGGTTCAGGCAGGAGAGGTACAAACTCATGTTCTACTCGGGCTTAATCCCGGACTCATCAATTCTTCGGGATATTCTTGGACGGGCGATTATGTTACCGTTACAGGTGACCTGTGCGCTGACTTGCTCTCTAACATCGCATCGGAGCAAAGAGCAAAGGTCGTATATGAATATCTCTACCGTCAGATCGAGGATAAGAAGGTCAGAGAAACCATTGATTTCCTCCTCAACCGTGAGGAAGCGCATAATCAGATGTTTCGGGATGCCTTCAACAAGGTACAGGAAACGGGCTCGAACCGTGATTTCGGTACGACGAAAGCAGCGAAGATGTATTTCTCTATGTCGAACCCCGGACCGAATACGTTTGCGACAGGTGAAACTCACGCACCGTCCTTCAAGTAAATATTCAAAGTCACCGTCAAACATTTTGACGGTGATTTTACATATCAAAAATTGAGTCGCTGTAAGCAAAGAAAAGACCTTGCGAAAAAAGCCCGAATTTATTTTCGAAAAAGTGCTGGACTTCCTCTCTCTTCTGTGGTATGTTGTTGTGCTAACAGGAGGTACAACCTATGAAAAGTATGATAAAAGAACTGTGGCACGGAAACATCATTCCGCAAGAGGACAGCCGAACAAACTCCAAGGAGATGAAGGAACTCCTCGGTTATATGGCAAGGCATCACGAGGACTTAGAAAAGACCTTCACCGACGAGCAAAAAGAGATATTCGAAAAGTTCCACGACTGCTGGGACGAGTACGTAAGCCTTGCCGAAGCAGCCATCTTCGAATACGCCTTCCGCCTCGGAGCGAGATTGGCAATTGAGGTGCAATCGGACACAAATGAATAGCAGAGGTCTGTTACAAGAGTTATGCCCTCGTTCCAAATGGAGCGAGGGCTATCTTTATACAATCTTAATACCGCGCGGTAGAGTGCTAACGCCGTCTTTATCTGTTTTTTGGTAAAATGTATATAGTAGAAAGAGTATAAGGAGAGGTGTATAATGCGGACTTTACATAAATTAAAACTGTCATCATTCCAAGTAATTTTAATTGGCTTTGCGGCAGTAATACTGATCGGAGCGTTTCTGCTGATGCTCCCCATATCGAGCAAAGACGGTATTGTAACGCCGTTTTCGGATGCTTTGTTCACATCAACCTCGGCTGTGTGCGTAACGGGACTTATCGTGCAGGATACGGCAACCTATTGGTCGTATTTTGGACAGGCGATCATTCTCATACTCATTCAGATCGGCGGATTGGGTGTTGTAACGGTTGCAGCTTCGGTATCTATTCTCGCAGGCAGAAAGATTGGGCTTGGACAGCGAAGCACGATGCAGGAGGCAATGTCAGCTCCAAGCGTTGGCGGTATCGTTCGTCTGACTTGGTTTATTCTCAAAGGTGTGCTGATCGTCGAAACCATTGGAATGCTCGCTATGCTTCCCGTGTTCTGCATTGACCACGGAGCAAAAGGAATATGGATGGCGGTTTTCCACTCCATATCGGCGTTCTGCAACGCAGGCTTTGACATTATGGGAGAGGTTAGCGGACAGTATTCCTCACTTACCGCCTATGCCTCGCATCCCGTAATCAGCATTGTTATTATGATGCTCATTATAATAGGCGGTATCGGCTTCTTGACTTGGGAGGATATATACAGACATAAATGGCATGTCAAAAAATACCGCACGCAAAGCAAGATCATACTTGCGATGACGGGTGTGCTGATATTCATTCCTACGCTGTATTTCTTCTTCTGTGAGTTTGAAGAATATGCTATTGGTGAGCGAATACTGTTGTCTTTGTTTCAAGCAGTAACACCGAGAACGGCAGGCTTCAATACGGCAAACCTCGGTCTTATCAGCGAGGTCGGACTCTTATTTATGATCTTCTTGATGCTTGTAGGCGGCTCACCCGGATCAACCGCAGGCGGTATGAAAACCACAACGCTTGCCGTTCTGTTTGCTTCCGCAACCTCGGTTTTCCATAAGAAAGAGAACGCACAGATGTTTAAGCGCCGAATTGCAGATGATACCGTCAAGCACGCCTCGGCAATCTGTCTTTTGTATATCGTACTGTTCTTGCTCGGCGGTGCGGTCATAAGCGCGGTAGAGGGATTACCTCTGATGATCTGTCTTTATGAAACGGCTTCGGCAATCGGTACTGTCGGTCTTTCACTCGGCATAACCCCGTCGCTCGGTACTGTATCACGAATTATTTTAATTGCGCTGATGTTCTTCGGACGTGTCGGAGGACTTACC
>SVQP01000045.1 GCA_015065285.1 Oscillospiraceae bacterium
AATCACTATTCCTGAAGTCGCATGATGATAATATAATTTTTGCCATTGATATATCAATCCTTTATCTCGCTAGTTTCGCATTTGTATTACAAATGCATCGGGCTTAGCCCATACCCCTATTCTTGTTTTGCTTTTATCGTTTTTAATGAGGATATTAACATCCTTCGTATTGCTCCGCAATCGTTCTGAATTGACTTGTAAGCCATTTCTTCAATGCACCCGGTTTCAAACAAAAGCTCAAGCCAATATTCTGTTTCATAACATTCCTTTTGAGCAATTTCAAGTTTAGATATAAAATCCTTTGTACCTTGCGCATATTGTGCTTCGTGAATATTTGCTCCAATGGAAGTGCCTGAACGCAGCAGCTGGTTGATAAGCACCGTTTCTTTGGGTTCCGCCTTCATATTACGGCAGAGGAAAACAATATTTTTAGCAAATTCCTTTGCTTTATCTCTCATAATACTGCTAGACATAACATCACCTCTGAAGATATTATACAATAAAACTGAATAATCGTCAAGTTATATTCCGACTCCGTCGGAGTGATATTGTCGCTTACGCGACAGTGATATTGAAGCCTTACGGCTTCAGTGATATTTTATTCGCCTTTTAAACTTGCGAAGCAAATATCACTCGGCGTAAGACGAATATCACTGCGAAGCAATATAACTCGCCGCAGGCGAATAAAACTGCGAGACTTCCTTATGAGAAGTCTCGCATGCGCTCCCCTTTTTTGATCGGGAAAATTATTGTTTTTTCAAAGCATCCTCAACGGCTTCCACCAGCTCCTCGTGAGTCACTGAGCTATAGAATTTTGCCGTGATAATGCCGTCACCGTTGACCACAACGGTCATCGGATAAGTACCGGTGCCGCCCAGCGCGGGGTAATGTGCCTCGCCTGCGTCAAGAGCAAACAGAATTTTGGAATCGGGGTAATTTTGCGCGATGTATTCGTCTGCATCGCTGTGATATGCGTCGGTGTGAAGTGCAAGCACGGTCACCTTGCCTGCGTATTGCTCTGCTACCTGATCAAAGTGGGGCAGCTCTGCCTTGCAAGGACCGCACCAAACACCCCAGAAATTGATCACGGTTACCTTGCCCATGTTTGAAGACAGCACGAATTCCTGCTCGGTCACGCCGCTCTCGTCAATGATCTGAGCCGAGAAATCCACGCAGGCGTTTCCAACCTCGTTTCCGCTCGGAACCTCGGGTGTTTTGTAAATGAAATTGTAGTAGACCAGCGCGCCTGCAAGCACTGCGGTCATCAGCACGCCTGCCACGATCTTGAGCACACGGCGGCGCTTGGCAAATTTCTTTTCGACCTCGGGAGAAGCCGGCTTATCCGGAATCTCGTTGGGAGGCAGGACGAATTTGGAGCCCTTGTAGCGGATGGCACCGGTGGGGCAGGACGAGATGCACTCGCCGCAGCTGATGCACTCGGCGTCTCCTGCGTGGCGGATGTCCATCTTGCACTTTGCCTGACACAAGCCGCAATCGGTGCACTTGGGCTTGTCCAGCTTGATACCGATCAGCGAGATCTTGTTAAACAGACCGTAAAGTGCGCCCAGTGGGCACAGAAAACGGCAGAAAAAGCGGTACATGAAAATGCTGCCCAGCACAATGACTGCCAAAAGCAGGAATTTCCAGGTAAACAGGGGACCCAGCATGGATAAAAGCGGCGTATTTGCGCTGTTGGCAAGCAGCCCGATCGCGCCTTCCAGCGTGCCTGCGGGGCAAATGTATTTGCAAAATGCGGGCAGAGGGAAGTCTCGAAATGCATAAATTAAGGGCAGCGCAATTGTGAAAAGTGCCAAAATTACGTATTTTAAGTAAGAAAGTACGCGAGTTGCGGAACTTTTTTTGATTTTTGGCGTCTTTATTTTATGGAGCAATTCTTGGATCAAACCGAACGGGCACAAAAATCCGCAGATCCAACGACCAAACAGAATGCCGTACAGAATGATGATGCCAAACACGTAATAGGGAATGCGTGCGTTGCTGGAGGCAAGCGCGTTTTGCAAAGCACCCAGGGGGCACGCGCCCGAGGCACCGGGGCAGGAATAGCAGTTCAAGCCGGGGGAGCAGAGGTTTTTCAAGGGACCCTTGTAGATCTGACCGGTCACATAGCCCTTGATGTTTGCGTTGGTCAAAAGCGCTGCGTAAAGCTGGATCAGCTTGCGCTTGGAGGGCTTGAGAGAGACGAGCTTTTGCCCGAGCTTTGAGAAGAAAGTTTTTGTACTCATATGCCTCACCCCAATCCTATGCACTCGGTGCAGATTCTGATCGCCTTTTGCAAAACATCGTTCATGCTGCCGTTGAAAATGCCTGCCACGATCATGCAAACAGCCACAACGATCAGCACCACCTGCAAGACAATAGTTGTGTATGCGGGCAAGGATTTGCTGACCTTCCCGATCGGCTTTTTCTCAGCCGCAGGGGCAGGGATCAGCATAATCGCCTTGGCATACAGAATGGCACTTTCGCAGCTGGCATCCGAGAGCAAACGCACGGCATAGCAAAAAGCCATGGCGATGATTGCGCAGCAGAGCGAGGGGAGCACGGCAGCGATCACCTGCGCGTTGAGCTGCGTGTCGAGCGAGGTGAAGTTGTCAAGATTATTCAAGTAAATCAAGGGATAAGAAGCACTGATGGCGCAAACGGCTACTGCTGTGATGCGCATGGATTTGACGTAAATTTCCTGCTTTACCAGCGGCAAAAGCAGCTCATCCGGGTATTGCTTGCGCGCAAGCCTTGCCTTGATTTTGGCAAGCCGCAGCTCGGGATAAGGCTGCCCCTTTTGCTTTTTGCGCGGCGCGGGGAAGAGCAGATCAATCACACCGCCCGCAATGGCGCAAGCCACAAAAAGCCAGACAAAAATTGCGATAGACGACCACGCGTCCGAAATGCGCTCGGGCGTGAAGGGGCGGCTGCCGCTTTGATATATCTGCACGCAGGAAACCGCAAGGGCAATCGCGCAGACCAGCGCAAGAGCCGAGAGGATGATGCCCGTGAGAGTGCGTATGATTTTGACGGTTTTATCAGACATGAAAAAATCCTCAATTCAAAAATCTCTATGTAGGATTATTATATCAAAAAAATAACCTGCCGTCAAGAAGCAGAATCGAATCCGTTGCACAATTCACAAAAGTGTCACATGGGATTTGGAGACCTTGCTGAAAATACGGTGCAAAAGGCGCGCTTTATTGACTTAAAGCCAAGGAAGTGCTATAATATATCTAATTATAAATTAATGAAGAATTTTTCCGAAAGGAATGAAGATGATATGACTATTTGCAGAAAATGCGGAACGAGTAATAAGGATAACCAGAAATTCTGTTCCTTTTGCCACGAGCTGCTGATCGCAGACCCCGTAGAGCTGGAAAAGCTGGAAAAGGCGAGACAGAAGCAGCAGCAAAAGCTGGATAAAAAGCTGGAAGCTAAGTATAAGAGATGGAAGAGAGCGCCTCTTCTGCTTATCCCGATCGGCATCCTTGCCCTGATCGGTCTTGTGCTGGTGGTGGATGCTTTGCTGTTTGGTCTTCCCGCCAAGATTCTGATGGAGCTTTTGGTTGATTTCCTGGATCCCGACGTCACGTATCTGATTGCGTTGATCGCCGAGATCGTGTTTGCCCTTGCCACCTTTGCCGTAGCTTTTGGCGTGTTGATTCTCATGATCGTGCGCATAGTCAAATGGGCAAAGCACAAGAAAGGCGATAAGGCGACTTCTTCCGCTGTGCAAGCCAAGGATACTGCACAGCAACAAAGTGCTGCAAACGCCACGGTTTCCGAGGATATGGTTGCAACCATGAGCAAAAGCGAGGTGTCCTATGCGGTGCTTATGCAGGCAGCAAGTAAAAAAGCGGATTATCTGATGCCCGCGCCTGTCAAGGAGATCTCCGTCAAGGAGCTGTACACAGCGCTGACCGGAGTGCTTTGGGAATACGATCACGCAAGCGTTCGCCGTGTGCTTTCTGCAATGTCGGCATCCCGCATGCTGATCTGCAGCGCAGGCGCGATAGACGGTGCAGGAATTTTTGATGCGCTCTGCGCAGCCTTTTGTGTCAAGGCGGAGGCGGTTGTTTGCGAGCAGCCCGACGCGGTATTTGCAGACGTTGTGCTGCATGCCAACCAACAAGGCACCACAGAGCACAGCGCGTTTGCCAAGGCGCTGTATACTGCAAGATTCTCACCCGATAACGTTTGCCTTGCAGGCGTGCGCGGTGTAGGTAGTGCGAGCGTGCAAAGCGTATTTGGCGCTATGACCGAATATTTCAAGCTGCCCGGCGACGGTGCTGCTTTGTACATGGGCAAGCCCGCGGCAGGCACGCAGATTCCCGAGGGCATTGCGGGCGGCAAGATGATGCTGCCGGGAAATCTGTGGATCATGAACGTGCTGTCGGACGAGGAGCTTGGTCCTTGTGTTGACGGTAAGATCGGAGAATATTGCGCAGCAATCTATCTGCGTAATTCCCAGTACGTATTCCCGCCCGAGAAAACTGAAAATGACCACCTCGCACTGCCGAGCGTAAGCGCTCTGGAAAATGCAATTGCAGCTGCCGAGCAGGAATATTGCCTGCCCGAGGAGCTTTGGAAGGTGCTGGATGCTCTGGAGGAGCAGATGCAGGCACTTTGCGGCAACCGCTTCTCTAACCGTACGCTGCGTGCGCTGGAGCGTTACAGTTCCGTTTATATGGCTTGCGGCGGCAAGCAGTACGAGGCGTTTGATAACGGCTTGGCAGCCATCGTTCTGCCCGGCTATTCCCGGCAGATCAGAGCGCTTGAGGACAGAGAAGAGGGCGAGACGCTGTCCGCGCTGCTGGAGCGCACGATGGGGCGCGACCGCCTGCCTATGACTATGGAAGTGCTTGCTTCCATGAAGCTTTGATTTAACGTTTGCCGAAAGGAGACCTGATTTATGTTGCTTTTACAGTTTTTGTGGGAGCTGCTTTCCTCCAGAACTGCGATTGGCATTTATGCCATCATAGTACTGGCGCTGATCATTGTTTTGGTGATCGCGGTGCTGCGTGCGGATTCTGCGCGCGTGCAGGTTGTCGCACCCCCCAAGGATCAAAAACGCACCAACGGTGAACGTTCCTCCTCCACCCCGGGCACACCCGAGCGGGCGGATGGAGAGAGCAGATTCTTTATGCTGAGCAAGACCGATCGCACCATGAAGAAGTATGCCGCCCCCGCGCACCGCGATGACGTCACGCTGCAAAGCTTTTGCGAGAGCTTTCAGGCGTACGCAGCGGGCAATCTGGGACTTTACTACGATATCTCGGATATCCGTCGCTTTATCTCCAATCTCGGAGTCAGCCATATCTTGGTCATGCAGGGTATGTCGGGTACGGGTAAGACCTCGCTGGCATATGCGTTTGGCGAATTTATCGGCAATCCTTCCGTTATCGTGCCCATTCAGCCGATGTGGAAGGAAAGAACCGATATGATCGGTTATTATAACGAATTCACGGGCAAATTCAACGAGACGCTGCTGCTGCAAAAAATGTACGAGGCAAACTACAGCAAGGATATGTATATCACGGTGCTGGACGAGATGAACATCGCGCGCGTGGAATACTACTTTGCCGAGTTTCTCTCGCTCCTGGAATTGCCCGACCCCAATAAGAGATATATTGACGTTGTGTCGGACGTGCAGAAGGGAGACCCCAAGCTGCTCAAGAACGGCAGACTCAAGCTGCCTGCAAACATGTGGTTTGTGGGAACGGCAAACAACGACGACTCAACCTTTGCCATTTCGGATAAGGTATATGACAGAGCCATGGTGATCAATCTGGACCGCAAAACGCAGTTCTTTGAGGCAGCGAAGGCACCGCAGGTGCGCATTTCTGCCGAGCAGTTTGACGCTATGGTGGCAAGAGCGCGCAAGGAATACGGCATGACGGCAAGAAATGCCAGAAGACTTCGCGCACTGGACGCGTACATGATCGATAAGTTCAAGATCACGTTCGGTAACAGAATTATGAAGCAGATCAAGCAGTATATACCGGTATACCTTGCCTGCGGAGGAGACGAGCTGGACGCCCTGGACGATATACTGTCCAAAAAGGTATTCAGAAAGCTGGAGGCGCAGAATCCGATATACGTGCGCAACAGCGTAGAGGAGCTTTGCGGATATCTGGATGAGCTGTTCGGATATGATCGCATGAAGCTCTGCAAGGAATATTTGCGCAGATTTGAGAGAGCTGCGTAAGCTTTACGCATTTGATTGATTTTTTGGGAAAGGGAAGTCCGAGATGAACGAGCTGGATATATACTACCGTGCCTTGCGACAGCTTCGCACAGAAACGGCAACCAATGATAAATGCCGTCGCTTTACCTCGGCAGTCAAGCGCGCGGAAACAGACGGGGATGCGCTTTGTGCGCATCGCACGCGCTGTCATATAGAGGAGGACTGGGTCGAGTTTATCGAAACGCATCTTCCCTACGTGGAAAAGGCGATCAAGGAGGATAGACAGTTCATCCGTCGCGAGGGTGAGACCGTGGATATCGGTAAAGCCAAAAAGGTCTCGCGCGACTCGGTGGAGCACCTTGCGCGCCACAGCGAAATGATCACGCACGTGCCCGAAGAGGACGAGATGCTGATTCCCGATAAGATCTACATTACCGAGAATACAAGCAACTATACCGTTTACGAAAACCGTTTTTTGTACCTGCTTTTGACCTTTATGAGCGATTTTGTGGAAATGAGATATTCCAAGATCGCAGAGCTTGGCAATTCCTATCATGCCGACCTGAAAACGCGCAAGCGCGTGGTCATGGGCAAGCGACGCGTGGAAATGGAGCTGCACTTTACAGAGCAGGCAAAATCCGACCCTTATGCAGATAAAAACGATCGCACAAGCACCATGATCGAGCGCGTGGAGGCGATTCGCGTGATCACCAATATGCTGCTGATGACCCCCTTGATGAAGGAGGTCTCCAAGGCACCGATGATCTCGCCGCCCATTACCAGAACCAACGTGCTGCGCATGGATAATAACTTCAAGTATGCCGTGGAGCTGTACGATTATCTGGTGGCATATCAGGGTGACGGCTATACGGTGGAGGTCCTTGATACGGAGCAGCAGCCCTTTGGGGATGCTTTGGAAAACGAGATCGACGAGCTGGTGGCACTGCTTTCCTACCTGACCTACAAGCACGGTACGGGTATGGGCAAGGATCTGGAGCAGAGATGGATCGCGCAAGAGCTTGAGCAGCAGAAAAAGGCAGAGCAGGCACGCCGTGCCCGTCTTGATCAGCTGCGCGAGCGTGCACATGAAAGCAGCGCCTCTATGGAGGAATATTTGCTGGCGCTTGAGGAGCAGAATAAGCTGCTGGAGCGTAACGCAGAGCAAATGCGCGCGGCGACCGAAGCGCTGCAGAAATCGATCGAGCAAAAGGCACAAAAGCTTTCGGCTGTGTATTATGAGCAGTGTGATCAGAAATTCCGCGAAAAGCGCGAGGCGCTGATCGCGTCTTATGAAAACAAGCTTGAGGACAAGGATGCCGAGCTGCAGGAAATGTCCGAGGCACGCGAGCAGGCACAGCATGCAGCCGAGGGTTTGACGGCAAGAGTGCACGCGCTGCAATATAAAATGGGAATTGTTCCCGAAGAGGATACGACAACCAGAGAATACGTTGCGCAGCTGGAGCGTGAGTACGGCTGGTTTGTGGAAATGTTTGAAAAGAATTGGAAGCTGACCAAAAAGAGGATCCGCAAGGATATTCTGTGGTCACCGGGAAAGAAGGACCGATCGTAAGCCACGGCTTTTGGATCGGATGAGGTGATATATGCGAAAGAAACCTTCAAAAGCGAAATATATCGTCCTGCTGGTGCTGATCTTACTGTTCGGCAGCGCTGCGGTGCTTGCCATATTCATGCCGGCTGACGGTGGCGGGTTGCCTATGGATAATGCGCTGATTCCCTCGGATTCGGTGCTTGTCATCGGCATACTGGCGCTGTTGTTACCGGTGCTTTTGATCGCGCTGATCATTTCGGTGAGCAAAAAGCCCAAAAAGCCGCAAAAGATCGAGGCGCTGCCCGAGGCAAAGCTCAGCGTGCGTCTGGATGGCAAAAAGGATCCGCCCCGCAAGGCAAATAGCGGCACGGGCGCCTATGCATCCGGCACCTCCACCCCGGGCACACCCGAGCGCGCGGATGGAGAGAGCAGATTCTTTATGCTGAGCAAGACCGATCGCACCATGAAGAAGTATGCCGCCCCCGCGCACCGCGATGACGTCACGCTGCAAAGCTTTTGCGAGAGCTTTCAGGCGTACGCTGCGGGAAACTTGGGACTTTACTACGATATCTCGGATATCCGTCGCTTTATCTCCAATCTCGGTGTCAGCCATATCTTGGTCATGCAGGGTATGTCGGGTACGGGTAAGACCTCGCTGGCATATGCGTTTGGCGAATTTATCGGCAACCCTTCCGTTATCGTGCCCATTCAGCCGATGTGGAAGGAAAGAACCGATATGATCGGTTATTATAACGAATTCACGGGCAAATTCAACGAGACGCTGCTGCTGCAGAAAATGTACGAGGCAAACTACAGCAAGGATATGTATATCACGGTGCTGGACGAGATGAACATCGCGCGCGTGGAATACTACTTTGCCGAGTTTCTCTCGCTACTGGAATTGCCCGACCCCAATAAGAGATATATTGACGTTGTGTCGGACGTGCAGAAGGGAGACCCCAAGCTGCTCAAGAACGGCAGACTCAAGCTGCCTGCAAACATGTGGTTTGTGGGAACGGCAAACAACGACGACTCAACCTTTGCCATTTCGGATAAGGTATATGACAGAGCCATGGTGATCAATCTGGACCGCAAAACGCAGTTCTTTGAGGCAGAGAAGGCACCGCAGGTGCGCATCTCTGCCGAGCAGTTTGACGCTATGGTGGCAAGAGCGCGCAAGGAATACGGCATGACGGCAAGAAATGCCAGAAGACTTCGCGCGCTGGACGCGTACATGATCGATAAGTTCAAGATCACGTTCGGTAACAGAATTATGAAGCAGATCAAGCAGTATATACCGGTATACCTTGCCTGCGGAGGAGACGAGCTGGATGCCCTGGACGATATTCTGTCCAAGAAGGTATTCAGAAAGCTGGAGGCGCAGAATCCGATATACGTGCGCAACAGCGTAGAGGAGCTTTGCGGATATCTGGATGAGCTGTTCGGATATGACCGCATGAAGCTTTGCAAGGAATATTTGCGCAGATTTGAGAGAGCTGCGTAAGCTTTACGTATTTGATTGATTTTTCAGGAAAGGTGGTCCCGAGATGAACAGAAAATCTTCTACCATACTCATCGGCAGCGCAGTGCTTGCTGTGATTTTGCTGCTGGTGATCTATATGGGCCTGATCGTCACGGGCGTGATTGATACAAGACCCTCGGAGCTGGTGGTGGTTGCCAACAGTGCGGAAAAGGAATATGACGGCAAACCGCTGACCTGCCACGAGTATACCATCAAGCGCGGCAAGCTGCAAAAGGGACACGAGATCGTTGCCGAATATGATGCCGAGCTGACCAATACGGGATCGTGTGTCAATACGATCAGCGTCAAGGTTGTGGACAGCATTGGCGCGGACGTGACCAATCATTATCGCCTGGAAACCAGACCCGGCTCCTTGACCGTGGTACCGCGCAAGCTGGTGCTGCGCTCTGCGGATGCCGAAAAGGTATATGACGGCTCGCCCTTGCAAAGCGAGAGCTGGGAGACAACCGTGGGCGAGATCCCACAGGAATTCAAGGTCACGCCTCAATTTACCGGCTCGCAGCTCACTCCGGGCACCTCTAAGAACGCGTTTACCGTCAAAATCCGTGACTCGAAGGGCGAGAGCGTTGACCGTAATTTCTCCATTTCTTATATTTACGGCACGCTGCGCGTGACCAAGAGAGCACTGGCAGTCACCTCGTACGGTGCCTCCAAGATCTATGACGGACAGCCGCTGACCCACGAATCCTACACCATGGACGGCGATCTTGCGCCTTACGATTCCATATACGTGGCGTTTCCCTCGAGCATTACGCGCGTGGGCAGCATTACCAACAACGTAGAGGTGCGCGTGCTGTCGGGCAGTCAGGACGTGACCTCCTATTATGACATTTCGGTGCGTGTGGGCACGCTTGAAATCAAACCAAGACCCCTTGAGATCTCGGCAACCCCTTGCATCAAGCATTTTTCGGGCACAACGCTGCCGCAGGGGCAGTGGTACGTGACCAAGGGTTCCTTGGTGGATGCGCATGTCGTCTCGGCAAACGTGGAGGCGATCCTGAACGATCAGGGCACGGTGGAGTTCCTTTTGCGCAACGTGGGCGTTTTTGATCCCACCGATATGGGCGTTGGGCACAACGTCTCGGATCAGTATGAGATCACGCTGGTGCACGGCATTGACCGTGACCAGCTGGAAAAGCTCAAAATCGCATCCGGCTCCAAGTCGGGTTCTTATACCGGTACACCCTTGACGTGTGAGCAGTATACGCTGATGTCGGGCGTGCTGGAGGAGGGACACGTGATCGAGCCGCACTTTACCGGCTCGCAAACCGAGATCGGCTTTTCGGATAATACCTTCTCGGTTGTCATTATGGATGAGCTGACGGGTGATGAGGTCACCTATCGTTATGATATCGAATATCAGTTCGGCACGCTGGAAATCTACGAAAACGCGCCCTCCACGGGTGGCGAGATCGGGGATAACGGCAGCCTTGACAATAACGTGCAAAACGAGGATGCCACGGCAGCCAGACTGTGGGCGGATCAATCGGGCAAGGTCTATTTGCGCTGGAAGAGCTATGGCACTTATAGCTTCCGAGAGGATCTTGGCAACTGGGGCTGGGGAGAAGCACTTGCATATCCCGGCGCTGTGGAGAATATGCTGCACATGACCGGCAAGGCACTGGCAGCAGACGGCAAGGTGCCCACTGTTTATACCATTGAGATTATGGGCAACCAGTTCTTAGTGCCCAACTATACCGCGCAGGGCTTTGAGGGCGCTGTGAACGACGTGATCATCGCGCCCTATTCCACGGCGTATACGCTGAGCGCGTATGCTTGGAATTATTCCTATGCGGATGCGCTGCGCTACGCGGCAGAGGGTGTAGAGGATGAGCAGAATCGCGCGTATACCGAGTTCGTGTACGGGCAGTATCTTGCCGTGCCCGAGTCCACCAAGCAGGCGCTTTTGGAGCTTGCCGAGCAAAACGGGCTTGCACCGGATCGCCTGTCCATCATCGAGGACGTGGCAGCCTTTGTCCGCACGGCAGCCAAGTATGATAAGAACTATTCCGCATGTCCTGCGGGAGAGGATGAGGTCATTTATTTCCTGACCGAATCCAAGAGCGGCGTTTGCCGCCACTTTGCAAGCGCTGCAACCTTAATGTATCGCTCGCTCGGTATTCCAGCGCGCTACGTGGTGGGCTACAGCACGTATGCCACGGCAAATACCTGGAATGAGGTCAAGGGCGCAGATGCACACGCCTGGGTTGAAGTGTTTATCACCGGACTTGGCTGGGTGCGCATTGATCCCACTCCCGCAAGCAGCGGTGAGATTTCGGATGACGCGCTGGTGCTGGCACTTTCCAAGGTGCTTGGCTACTATACGGGTCTGCCTTATGCCGCTACCTCGGATAACGTCATGATCCTGCAGGGAGCTCTTCAGGCAGGACACGTGATCGACTACGTAGAGGTCAACGGCTCTCTTACCGATGCGGGCACTGCCGTATCGACCATTGGAGACGTCATCATTCGCGACCAAAACGGTGCGGACGTAACAGATCAGTATACGATTGTCAGACAGGACGGTGTGATCGAGGTCAGAAAGCCGACCCTGACCGTCACCGCAGCCTCTGCCAAAAAAACGTATGACGGCACGGAACTGACCGCGCCCACCTATACCCACACCTTTACCAATGCGGCGCTTTCTGCGCTGTATACGGTCAATGCAACACTCAGCGGTTCGCAGACCGAGGTGGGGCAGAGCGCAAACGTGATCAAAGACGTGGTCGTCACCGACGTGCTTGGCAGAGATATTACCTCGAATTTTGAGATCAGACGCATCGACGGCACGCTTAAGGTGTATCTGTATGAGCTGACCCTGACTACACACGGTGACAGCAAAACGTACGATGCAACGCCGCTTTCTGTGTTGGGCGTGGACTATGACAGTACCGCTCTTGCATCCCGCGGGCACGAGCTGCACTACAGCCTGCCCGCTCTGATCAACGTGGGCAGCATTTACAACACGCCCGCATACAGGATCGTGGACAAGTATCAGAACGATGTAACCGACCAATACGACGTGCACGTCAATGCAGGCTTGCTGCGCATCAAGCCGGTGCAGCTGACGCTGCAAACCGATAGCGCGCAAAAGGTATTTGACGGCAAAGCGCTGCGTGTCAATTCCTTTACCCTGGTCAGCGGCGAGCTGGTTGATGAGCAGGTCATCAGGGATTATCGCATCACGGGCAGCCAGACCAACGTAGGCGAGAGTGAGGCTTACGTGGTGGGCATCGTGATCGTGGATGCGCAGGGTCGTGACGTCACGGCAAACTATCAAATCACCATTTTACCGGGCACACTGCAGGTGCTTGCCCCTTGATATGACAAACAAAAGGAACCGGAGAGAATTTTATGATGTACGAGGCATATGAGAAAAAGGTACGTGGCTATTTGCGCTACGTCCAAATATTCAAAATATGCGTCAGGTGTGCAATCGTCGCGCTGATTTTAGGCGTGATATTGACGCTTGGCTATCTCTCGCTGCGCGGAATTCACTTCGGTTCGTTTGAGTTGGAGAGCCAAACGGTTGCCTTTGGCGATAAGCCGGACTATGATTGCTTTGTGCTGTTCGGCACGTATCGGTGCGAGTATGCACCCATGGGCAGTGACGCGTGGAGTGCCGACCAACCCATCATGCCGGGCGAATACCGCGTGCGCGCGGTCATCACCAAGGGCTTTTTCGGCAAGCAGGAATACAGTGAGCCGGGCGTGGTAACGCTGTACCGCCGCGAGGTCACCTTAGTGCCCTCGGGCAAATTCGGTGCTTCCGTGCCGTACGGTGAGCAGCCTGTCTTTGGCACGCACTGGGAAATTTCCTCCTCGCTGCTTGCAAAGGGGCACCGCGTGGATACGGCATCGCTGCGACATCATTCCTATGACGGATCGGGCAGCGTGGTATGCTACGTTGATCCCCACTCGGTCATCATTCGTGACAGCCGCGGAAACGACGTCACTGCAGGATATATGCTGCGTGAGGGCAAGGGCTCGATCAAGGTCAAGGCGAGATCCTTGACGATTGCAGTGGGGCACGAGTTTGAAAACGGCAAGCCGGTGGATATCGTCAAGGTCTATGACGGCAAGGACAGCACCACCACCAAGTATCAGATCACCTCGGGCGAGCTTTTGCAGGGGGATTATCTGAGCATCAGTGCCACGGGCAGCGCCATCAAGGCCGGCAGACACGAGAATCGGGTGCGCGTCCGCATCACAAACTCTTTTGGCGTAGATTGCTCCGCATATTATAACGTCAAGGTCAATACCTGCACCATCCGCATAGAAAAAAGACCCTTGACCGTCACAACCCCAGACGTCACGCTGGAGTATACGGGCGGTGTGCAGTATACAAGTCAATATACCATTACAGAGGGCAGCATTGTTCTCGGACAGCGGGAAACGCTTGTGCACAATCAAAAGACCGGTATTACCGACGTGACCAAGACGCCCGTGGAGAACAAGGTCCTGCTGCAGATCAAAAACGGCAGCGAGGACGTGACCTCCAACTATGATATTACGTATCGGTACGGCTCGCTGACCGTCAAGGAGCGTGCGTTGCACGTCAGAACCAAGGATAGTGTGGGACTGCTTTATAACGGGCAGGAACAGAGCTATACGGAATATGAGCTGATCAGCGGCAGTCTGGCAAGCGGTCACCGCTTGGTTGCCAAGCAAGCCACCTCGCGCAGGGTGCCGGGCAGCGTGCAGAACGTGGTGGAATACAAGATTCTGAACGGTGATGGCAAGGACGTTACGAAAAACTATAATTTTAAGGTGGACTACGGTACACTGACCATAGAAAAGGGCGCGCTTTTGCACCTGAAGATTCAGGATCTGAGCAAGATCTACGATTCAAAGCCGCTGGATCCGGACAATTATTCGGTTGACGATTTGTTACAGGTGGTTGGCGGCAAGCTGTTTGCGGGGGACACGATAGAGATCGTCAGCACAAAGGGCTCTCAGACCGATGCGGGTGTGAGCACCTATACCGTGCAATACCGCATTATGCACAAGGACGGATGGAACTCTGCGGTGGATGCCACCGATTGGTATGCGGGCAGAACTCCCGGGGAGGGCGTACTGACCGTGAATACGCGCATGCTGGAGATCCGATTTGATCCGCTGACCAAGCAGTACGACGGAAATGCGACAAGTGCGAATCTTCCCTCCAATCTCGCCTCTGCCAACGAATTAAAGAACTATGAGGGGGCAGGGCACAAGATCCTACTGGACCCGGAAGCCTTTTACGCGCATCTGACCTATACCAGAAACGGGCAGAGGGTTTCTGCTCCCGTGGATATTGGCTCGTATTCCTATACTGTTCCCAAGGAGCTGTTCTCGGTGGTGCTGGATGATGGCAGCGGTGCTGACAGAACGCACAATTATGATTTCTACTTTACCGGGAATACCATTGAGATCAAGGGTATCAGCCTGAAGCTGACCGCGCCCAGTGCCACCAAGGCATACGACGGCACGCCACTCTCTGCAGATCAGCTCTCAAGGCGCGACGTCAAGATCGATTGGGGTGCCTCGGGCTATTCTGTGACGTATTCTCTGACCGGCTCGCAAACCAACGCGGGCACGGGCAACGTGGGCTTTGCGGATATTATGGTTACCGATTCGCAGGGCAGAAACGTCACGCGCAATTTCGAAATTTCCACCGTTTCGGGCAAGCTGACCGTTACTCCGCTGGCAATTGAGGTGCAATCCTCAAGCGGCAGTAAGGTTTATGACGGCAAGCCCATGGAAAACGCTACGCAAATGGTGCTGGTATCGGGCAGCTTGCTGCCGGGTCACGTGCTTGGCGGCTCGGTCAATTCCGATTACGTTGCCAACGTCGGCACACATCAGAACAATCGCGTCACCCCCAAGGTGTATTCCGCAACGGGGCAGGACGTAACCAAGAATTATACCATCAAGCTGCACGCGGGCAGCTATCGCATCACGCCGGCAGACCTTTACGTCACCGCCCCCGTAGTCACGGGCGAATATACGGGCAAGCCGTACGAGGGTACGTGCGATGCCACGGCATCGGCGCAAGGCTTGGTTGCAGGGCAGTACGTTAAGCTGGACGTGGTATCCTCGGGCATTTCGCTTGGCATGCATCCGATGCAGGTAACGGGATATCATATCACCAACGCAAGAGGCGCGGACGTCAGCGGTAACTACAACGTCCACGTAACGGATGGCGAGATTGAGATCATCCCGCGCAGAATTACGCTCAATACGGGCAGTAGCATCGTGGCGTACGATAAAGTGCCTGCCTACAATCATAACGTTACCATAGGCGGCTCGGGCTTGCTCGAGGGACATACGTTAGAGGTGAGATTTACCTACCCGCAGGGCATATACGAAATCGGCTCGGTTTCCAACACGCTGGATTCGTACTACATACGGGACAAAAATGGCAGGGACGTAGCAGAATATTATGACGTTTCGGTCAACGCGGGACTGTTACGCGTGAAACAGATCGAAATCACCATTACGACCGGCAGCGCACAAAAGGATACGTATGATGCAATGCCGCTCTACTCGCGCGAATACGAGGTGACCCAGGGCGAGCTGTTGCCCGGACACCGCTTGCGTCTGACCTTCAAGTATGCGGACGGCGTTTGTGACGTGGGTCAGTGGAAAAACGAGCTTTCCTCCATCCGTGTGGTGGATGAGCGAGGAGAGGACGTCAGCTACATGTACGACGCAAAGGTGGTATCCGGCATTCTGGAGATCACCAACCCCTATCCGCTTTCTCTGATCACGTTTGATGCCCAAAAGGTATATGACGGCACACCGCTGTTCAACCCGGATTACGCGCTTGATAGCGAGCTGCTGCCGGGTCACGAGATCAAGGAGATGCTTAAGGTGATGCTGACCGAGGCAGGAACAAAGGAAAACAAGCTGACACCGGTGATTGTGGACAGCGATGGACGCGACGTCAGCAAGAACTACGGGATTATTTATCCCGAGGGCGGACTTGGCACGCTGACTGTGGAAAAAAGACCCCTTTCCATCACGGTTCCCCACTTGGAGCTGACCTATAACGGCACCCCCAATTTGTTTGCACCGCAGGATCAGCTGATCTACGAGGGACTTGTGGACGGTGAGCGCATCTCGATCGGTCTGAACGTCGGCACGCCCGAGATCGGGGAAAAGAGTGAGGTGGAATACCTCATGCCCAAGATCTACACCGCAAACGGCAAGGAGGTCACAAGCAGCTATGAGATCACGCTTCATGCCGATCATATAGAGGCAACCGTGGTTCCCGCACATCTGACGCTGTATATGCCGGAGCGCTATTCCAAGGAATATGACGGCAGCGTAGTGGACGTCAAGCAGGCGGGCTATCGTCCCCTTGGCTTGGCATCGGGTCACTCGGTGCACTACGAGGCAACCGAAACGGCTGCAGAGCCGGGTATTTACGCATTGGAATTTTTATCGTACGTTGTGTATGATAAGAACGGTGAGGATGTCACTGATAACTATATCATTACGGCAAATACCTGTTCGGTCAACATTTATAAGAAATATATCAAGCTGACCTCCGAGAGTGCAGCCCGACATTATAACGGCGAGCCGCTGTTCTGCCACGAGCTCAAAAAGTATTCCTTGAGCGGCGGATATACGCTGGACGTGATCTTTACGGGTGAGCAGACCGAGGTGGGTGTGAGTGAGAATACCTTTACCGTGATTGTATATGATGCGCAGGGCAACGATGTTACCGCGCATTGCAACATCAATTACACGTACGGAACGCTTGAGATCTGGGATCAGATCAGGCTGGAGCTGGAATCGGGCAGTGCTGTCAAGATCTATGACGGTCAGCCGCTGTTCTGCCACGATATCTCGCCTTATACCTTACCCAAGGGGTATACAGCTGAGATCATCTTCAAGGGTGAGATCACACAGCCCGGCACGGCGACCAACACCTTTGACGTCATTGTGTATGACCCGAACGGTGAGGACGTGACAAGCAGCTTTGTGATCAAAAAGACGTACGGCACGCTTGAGGTACTGGAAAAGTCAACGGATTGGGTGTTGACGCTGCGCTCCAAGAACGCGTATAAGAATTATGACGGAAAGCCCCTGTTTTACCATGAGCTGGAGCCCTATCAATTGCCCGAGGGCTTTGAGCTGGAGGTGTTCTTTACGGGTGAGCAGACCGCGATCGGCACAAGTCAGAACACCTTTACCGCGCGCGCCTATAACGAGCGTGGCGAGGAGCTGACGGTGGTTTGCGAGTTTGGTACGCTGGAGGTCTCGCTGGAGATCACGGTCAATGCTTATGAAATGACCTATACCTATGACGGAACCGAAAAGAATTGCGAAAACGTCTGGATGCAGGGCTTGCCTGAGGGCTTTTCTGTGGACGTGACCTTCGGACCCGGCAGAGTGGTGACCGGCACTCAGGACGTGGAGATCCAAGACGTGCGCGTGTACAACGAGTATGGCGAGGATATCACCGCACTGTGCGATCTGACCATCAACACTGCCACGCTGACCGTGCTGCCCAGAGCCCTGACCGTGTACGTATACGGTCAGAGCGCGGATACCATTGCGCCCGTGCAGGGCTCACTGGTAGAGGGGCACACCATGTTTGCCGAGTACGGGGAGAATGGTGAGTGCTTTATCGAGATTGCGGACCAGAATGGTACGCTGGTATACAGCAACCGCGGCGATTCTCCCATCAAGAACGTCTTGTATGACGTCAATATTCAATACGGTTAACACAAAAAATAAACCCCTTGCTCTCGTGAACAGATCCGTTAAAAACGGACAATAGACAAAAGACCCCTTGATGTGGTAGAATTAAAGTACCATATCAAGGGGGTAATTGTATGTCAAGATCATATACGCATTTGAAACAACACGAAGCAGAA